>JAJDCC010000204.1 GCA_029261015.1 Candidatus Omnitrophota bacterium
GAATGTCTTGGTGAAAGCAAGGGGCTTAAACAGCTTTCCCTCAGCCGCTTGCATCGTAAAGACCGGCAGAAAACTAATCACGGTTGTCGTAACCGCTGTAACGACAGCACTACCTACCTCTGTAGCAGCATCGTAAATAACTTTCAATCGATCTTCATCGGGCTTGGCCTTATCGAGATGTTTGAGGATATTTTCGGTAATCACTATACCCATATCCACCATGGTTCCGATGGCAATCGCAATACCGGATAGCGCAACGATGTTGGCATCTACACCAAAGAGTTTCATACCTATAAAACACATGAGAACCGCAATAGGCAGAAGACCCGAGATTAGGAGAGAACTCGCAAGTTGCATCACTGAGACAATAACCACAATAATAGTGACTAGAATCTCTTGTTCGAGTGCTGAGTTAAGTGTTCCTAGCGTTTCGTAGATAAGCCCTGAGCGGTCGTAGAAAGGAACAACCGTCAGCTGGCTAACGGTGCCATCGGCGAGCGTTTTCTTAGGCAGTCCATCTTTTATTTCATTAATCTTGGCTTTAACATTTTTGATAGCAGCCAGTGGATTTTCACCATAACGCACCACCACCACACCACCCACAGCCTCAACCCCTTCTTTATCAAGAGCCCCTCGACGCAGTGCTGGCCCCAAACTGACATGAGCCACATTTTTGATAAACACAGGCACATCGTTATGCGTTTTCACAACGCTCATTTCAACGTCTTTTACATCTTTAATGAATCCAAGACCTCGAATAATGTATTCGGCTTTGTTAACCTCAATTGTTCGCGCACCTACATCAACATTCGACATTTTGACTGCATGAAAAACATCTTGTAGGCTCACGCCATAAGCTCGCATCGCATCGGGATCAACATCCACCTGGTACTCCTGTACAAAACCACCGACCGAGGCGACCTCACTCACACCATCTGCAGAGAGCAATGCATAACGTACATACCAATCTTGAGCAGTTCTTAATTCATTAAGATCCCAACCTCCCGTGGCATTCCCATCTTTATCTCTACCTTCTAAGGTGTACCAATATATTTGTCCTAAAGCGGTTGCATCAGGCCCAAGCATAGGCGTAACACCATCAGGCACAGTGCCTGGAGGAAGGCTAGCAAGTTTCTCTAGTACACGAGAACGCGACCAATAAAAATCCACACCTTCTTCAAAAATTACGTAGATACTGGAGAATCCGAAGAAGCTGTAACTACGCACCGTTTTAACATTTGGAATTCCAAGCAAAGAAACGGTTAGTGGATAACCCACTTGGTCTTCTATATCCTGAGGACTGCGTCCCATCCATTCGGTAAATATGATTTGTTGATTTTCTCCAATATCAGGGATCGCATCGACGGGGACAGGATCACGTGGAAGCCCACCAAGATTCCAATCAAAGGGAGCCACGAGCATCCCCCAGGTCATAACAAACATTGCAAACAGGATGACCACTAACTTATTTTTCAAACAAAACCAAATCGTTGAGCCAATAGGCCCCCTAGATTCTTTAGGATTAGTGGACATGGCTGCCTCCATGAACACTGTTATCCGAGCTTTCAGTCATATCCATGGGTGCAAATATTTTCTTGATATCACCGCACGTTTGCATACCCTTTCCGAAATATGGATTCATGATTTGTTTTTTAGATTGCAACCATGACGCGCCTTCACCATCAAGAGCCATAGGGCAATAGGCTTTAAAGTGTTCCACACCGGTATGACCTATTTTTTGTTCCAGAGAGATAATCGTTTCTGAGAGATCAAAAAATGAATCTTCCCGCAGCATTTCAAGTGTCTTGGCATCAGTACCGATGACAATGCTATTTTGCAGACGCTGTTCTATATCCATCCAGTCGGCGTGTAACTGCTCGGGCAGTAAATTCATATCGACTGTATCTAGTTCTTGATTCAGTATCTGTAATGATTGCTTAGCACTATTTAGCTCATCGGTTGCTAAATCCTCTTGTAACTTAAAATAAGCACCATAAACCGGTACTAACTGTTCTAAGAATTCTGCTGGAGCCATCTCTCCGGTCATGGCCGTCATATCAGTTTCCTCCTTCTTCTCATCGCCTCCTGCCATCTTCGACATATCATGGCCACCGCCACCAGCTTCTCCTTTTGGATTCATCATGCTCGGCTTAGCCTGAATCTGAAGCGCACTATCGATCTTAAAGTTGCCGTTGGTTACAACAATTTCACCTGCTGCCAAACCAGACTTGACGATGTAATCATCGCCAGCGCGAGCCCCCAGCACAATCTCCCTACCTTCAAAGGTTGGCTTGGTTGTATGTAGAGCACGAACATATACAACCGCCCGTTTTCCGGTTTTTAAAACTGCCGTAGCAGGAATCACCAGAGGCAATTCGATATCATCCGTTGCTGTGTAACCCATTTTTTCAGTAGTCACAAGGGGCATCTCACAAATAGGACAAGCACCTGCTTCTTCGCTAATAACCTCGGGATGCATCGGACACATCCATTTACCGTCAAGATAAGTGTCCATGACCTTATCGGAGCCGATAACTTGCGCACTCACAACAGCACGAACAAACATACCCGGTTTCAAGAGACCCTTTTCATTATCAACAATGACGCGTACTTTTACGGTGCGTGTTTTTTGATCTAAAATGGGGTCGACAAATGAAATTCTTCCATGAAGAATTTCTCCAGGATAGGCTTCAGCTTCAAACGCAACGTCCTGTCCATAACGCAACCACTGAAGATCAGCTTCATAGGCGTCAAGCTTAATCCATACCTGACTTAAATCAACGATCGAGTAAATACGAGATCCGGTTTTCACATAATCCCCCTCCTGCACCTCCCGGTTCACAACTATTCCATTGGCTGTTGCATATACAGTCATGTGGCTACTAGGCTTTTTCTTCTTTTCCAGCTCTTGAATCTGTTCATCGGTCACACCGAGAAGCCGAAGCTTTTCACGAGCATTCTCAACGGTACTCACAGAGGTTGATTTGATGATATCCAAATGACTTTCACTAACGCTCTGTACACCCTCAATCGCTTGCAAGTACTCTTCCTGTGCAGAAACCAGTTCCGGGCTGTACAGATAGGCCATGTGATCCCCCTTCTGCACGGGAACACCTGTTTGGTCAATATAGAGACGATCAATACGCCCACCTGTCCAAGCCGTTATATAAGCAATTTTGGTTTCGTCATACTCGACTTTGCCAACCATACGAATTTTTGCAGCTGCGGATTTTCGTTCTACCGCAGTTGTTTGAATTTCAGCAAGTTTCATCGCATCTGGCGACATGATTAGACGGCGATTAGAAGGCATTCCTTCTTCAGCCGATCCAGAATCTAATGGGATCAAATCCATTCCGCAAAGTGGGCATTGTCCCTCCTTTGGAAGTTGAATCTGAGGGTGCATTGAACAAGTCCAGACAGTAGCCTTTTCTGAAGATTCGCTTGCATGTTCACCCGTTGAGACTGCCCGAGGTCCATGCATCATGCTCGACAATAACCATCCCCCTACCAAAGCGCACAAACCAATAACAATCAAAGCTCGACGATAATCCTTTCGGCTAACCAGATCCTTAGTCTGATCTTTTGTACGCTTCACAGAATCCAGCAAACGCTTGATTTTTTGTTTTGATTTATTTTCCATTTTGATTTCCCCGTAAAGGTTCCCCGACAATCATTTCAAGTTGAGATAAGTGTTGTTCGTAATTGCGGATAGATTTGTAATAAGCCAGCTGAAACTCTAGTAGCGTACGTTCACTATCAATCAAATTAAGGAAATCGATATTACCGGCCGAATATCCAGTTTCTGAGGCTTTTAGCGACTGTTCAGCTTTGGGGACAAGCGCATCCCGATAAAGCTTGATCTGTCTCTCTGAATTTTTTATGTTGAAATATATCATCTTTATCTTGGCAGCTAAATCCACCTCCAACTGTTCACGCATCGCTTCAGCGGAAGTTTCAAGTGATTTAGCTTCGCTCAATTGACTTTTTTGTTTACCATACCAAAGAGGAACATTAACCTTAAACATAAGAGCTGCTGCATCATCACCGTTATCTATGACATTTAACGGCCCTTCATCAACATTGATGTAGTCGAATGCCACAGTCACATCAGGAAGATAATCCAACCGTGCTAATAAGACCTTTTTCTTGGTTTCCTCAATACGCTGGGCTGCACCCTGTAAGTCGGGATTATTCCTACGAAATATCTCAAATACTTCATTAAGATTTAGATCAAGGATCTGATGGTCAATCATCTCGGGCCAGCCTATCGGAATATCAATATCTCGATTGAGCACTGCATTCAAACGAGCCGTGATAGGCGCACGATAATCATTAAGTGTTAACAATTCATTCTCTAGTTTGCCAAGCTCAACCTGTGCTTTCAACAGATCGTAGTTACTCGTCAGACTTGATTTGTACTTTGATTGAGCAACCTTCTCAAAATTCTTCATCAACTCTATATTCTTATCTAAAACCAAAATGTTTTTATATAGAAACCAATATTCGAAATAGACATCTTTGATCTCGTAAAATAACTCAAATTTTGTTTTTTGGTATTCGGCATATTTTTGTCTTGAAATGGCTGTTGCAGCATTACCTTGCGTGTAGAGTTTTCCTGGGAAAGGAAGCTTTTGGGAGATACTAAACATTTCCTTCTGAGGACCTACACGTGTTTCGACCTCATCGATGAAGGTTTTGAATGAGAATTGAGGGTCATCCCAAGATGTCGTTTGTTTAATATCGTGAAAGGAGGATTTCCAACGGTAAAATGCAGCTTTGAGTGACGCGCTCTGTAACGCTCCGTAACGCAGAACCTCTTGAAGTGTTGCAGCCTCTGCAAGATCGTTCGTTGAACTATCTTGGTAGGTTTTATGTGTGCTTTTGATTTCTCGCTTTTCATCGCGAGAAACTCCAGCGTGTACAAAAGGACTAACACTTACTACCAGAAAACCACTAACAAAACCTAAAACCAGCCAATATTTTAATCGCTCGGGTGAAGTCTTTTTGAGTAACTCAGACATCTTTGAACCACCTCCTTCAATAATCAATCAATGTGATCACCATGCAATATTTGGTGAAAGGAACACAAAAGAGAGACAGATTTCTCTATCTCAAATTGATAAGAGGTGTATTAAAGACGTAGATTAGCGTGAAATAGGTAGATTTTCCCTGGTGGAGCTTGAGATTTTTTAGGGAATCCTACGTGTAGAGAGGAACTTGGGACAATACTGGCATCCCAAGGAAGTGCCACCGCATAGGCAATGGTTATTGGGTGTTGAGTCTGCAACGAAAAACTATCTGGCAATACCGCTGATGAATTAGAATCACTTTTTTGAATAACACATTTGCCGTCACAAGGAACTGAATGTGATTGGCCCTGCTCATCTTGCATCATCTCGGTGCAACAAGCGTGAACTTCAGTCACACAGATTTCAGCAAGCATTGGCATGTCACAAGGTAAAGCAGCTAGAACCGGCGTAACCGCCAAGCTAAGGGCTGCTGTAACTGCCAAAAATATCTTTGTAATCTGAAGTCTCATTTAACAAACCTGTTAATTGTCTGCATCAACTCTTTGATCTTATCCTCTCCGTCCTGGTCCTTCAAGGCGTTTCTCACACAATGGTTGATATGGTTCTCCATCATTTTGAGAGCCACGGAGTCCATCGCCTTGCGAACGGCTGAAATCTGCTGAACAATATCAATACAGTAGCGCTGATTCTCAACCATACCTGAGATTCCGCGTACTTGCCCCTCAATGCGCTTTAACCGCTTGAGGAGTGCTGTCTGGTCTGTTCCGTGTTTTTCATGTTTCATCATCTATACTCCATACTTGCCTAGAGTATATATACCCTTAGGGGGTATGTCAATAACATTTTTAAATTAATTTTTCCCATCAAGATGGACTCTTGACTCTGTAGCAAGGTACGGACTGTATACTACCCATAGGAGATAATAATATGAACACTATGACCATTGGAAAGATCGCTAAGCTGGCAGATGTAGGCATTGAGACCATCCGTTTTTACGAGCGGGAGCAACTCATTGCCGTACCCTCACGTAGCGCTTCCGGCTATCGACAATACCCTACGGAAACGGTTAAGCGCTTACGTTTCATCAAACGTGCTAAAGAACTAGGATTCTCGTTAAAGGAAATCAAGGAATTGCTTTCTCTGCAGATCGAGCCCAACACTACCTGCAAAGACATCCGAAAACGAGCTGAACTCAAAATTGAAAATATCCAGGAAAAAATTCAAACACTTAAGAAAATGGATAAATCTCTTAGAAAGCTAACCGAGGCTTGTAAAAGTCGTGGCCCAGTAACTGAATGCCCAATCTTAGAGGCTTTAGAGGACTAACCAATGACCGTGGAACTAATCTACGATAAAGATTGTCCTAATATTAAAAGAGCCCGAGAGCTTTTATTACAGGCGTTTGGTCAGCTTGGACTTAACGCTCGTTGGACCGAATGGGAACGCAGCGATTCAAATGCCCCAGACTATGTAAGCAATTACGGATCACCCACCATATTGGTCGATCAAAAAGATGTTGCTGGCACAGATACACCTCAACAGCACTCAAACTGCCGTATCTATCCCACTGACTCGGGAGCCTTTGATGGGATACCTTCTATTGAAAGCGTTATAACTGCCCTTTTCAATAGCACAGCACCTACAAACACGTCCAAACATTCTTCAAGATGGTTCAGCTCACTAGCTACACTCCCCGGCATCGGTTCTGCACTCATACCCATAGGCGCTTGTCCGGCATGCTGGCCTCTTTACGCAGGTATTGCAAGTTCGCTTGGACTTGGATTTCTGTTAAATGCTTCTTTTATCCCAGGATTGACTACATTATTACTCCTTGTCGCTCTCAGTGCGCTCGGGTTTAAAGCTAAAACGCGTAGAGGTTATGGCCCGTTTATCTTGGGACTCCTAGCAGTGACCACCTTACTTATCGGAAAATTTGTTTTATCAATAAATCTAGCCAGCTATCTCGGGGCAGCTCTTTTAGTTACCGCCTCAATCTGGAATGCTTGGCCAAAGAAAACCCAAAAAGGCAGTTGCTCTGCCTGTAAACAAGGAGAAGAATATGACCACTAAACGAATTGTCGATATTTTTAGCGCAGGATGTACTGCCTGTCAGGACACCATTGATTTGGTAAATCAGATAGCCTGTACATCGTGTGAGATCAATATCCTTGACATGCATGATCAAGATGTAGCGACCCGCGCAAAAAGCTTGGGAGTTCGTTCGGTTCCTGCTGTAGCAATCAATGGACAGCTCGTGAATTGCTGTAAAGGACGTGGGGTTGATGAGTCAATGTTACGAGCTGTGGGATTAGGTACCGCTAAATAACACGCTTATTTGGCTAGTGGTGAACGTCCATTTGGGTGTTTCAAAAACATTACCCCAAAACCAAGCACAAAATACTACCTATTTTTGGGTGTACAAAAAACAGTTGTTTTTTAAACACTGTCGTCTGTAAGCGATTCCCAACCTTCATGCAGAATCAACGGCAGCATAGCCAAAGCAGCTACAGGATCAGCCCACCACCAACCCAGCCAGGCATTCAGACCGAGACCAATGAGTAGCGCAACTGAAAGGTAGGCGCATATGAGTGTTTCCATCCCATCAGCAGCAAGCGCCTTACTTCCAATATGCTTCGCTATGTGTCGCTTCCTTAGACCCAGGAATGGCATAATTGCAGCTGAAAGCATTGCCAACACTAATCCAACGGTACTGGTACTAGGAACCTCCCGACTCCACAGCATTGAACCTGCTTCATAAGCAACATAGGCTCCCAGCAATAAGAACGTGATACCGATAAAACGAAGGGCATTTTTCTCAGCCTTTTCATGGGAATCATGCTGACAGGACAGCTCACAGCGCAAACGCCAAATAAGCACACTGGCTGCTGCAACCTCAATAATACTATCAAACCCAAAACCAACTAACGCTATGCTCCCTGCAACCAACCCTGCTCCAATCGCCACGAATGCTTCGATAACATTCCATCCAACCGTGGCATATTCTAGCCACAGAGCATGTCTAATAAAGCGTTCTGATTGATTAGATTGTATTCTTTTCAAATCGCTTCCTCCCCGTGTTCACCTGTCCTAATACTTATCGCCTCATCAACAGTGTAGATGAATATCTTTCCATCTCCTCTTCGACCTGTATGGGCAGTCTCGCGGATAAGCGTCACAAGCGCTTCACACTCATCATCAGAACACACAATCTCAAGTTTTACCTTCGGTGTATATTCAATACAATCCTCTTTTGAGCTATGTTCAAAACTTCCGTCCTTCTCTTTCCCAAAACCTTTCATTTCACTAACACTCATACCCCTTACATGGACACCATGTAAGGCATTAGTAACTTTTTGAAGCATAAACGGCTGTATATAAGCTTTTATCTCTTTCATCTTTAACTCCTTTTTCGCAACCGATTAAAACTCAACACTTTCTTCTTTAACAAACCACCCATAAAACGCTGGAATCGCAAACAGCGTCAAAAATGTTGACGATATAAGCCCACCTATAACAACAATAGCTAGAGGCCTTTGGACTTCAGAACCTGTTCCCGTTGAAAAAACGAGTGGTAATAGACCCAGCCCTGTCGTAATGGCAGTCATGAGCACCGGTCTTAATCGATCTTGTGCTGCTTGCGTACAGGCTGCAATCATATCCATACCTTCGAGTCGAAGCTGTGTAATGCGTGAGACTAAAACGAGTCCATTCCCCACCGCGATTCCAAACAGCGCAATGAACCCAACTGAAGAAGGCACCGACATATTCTGACCTGTAATGAATAGACCGATGAGGCCACCTACCAATGCCAGCGGAATATTGAGAACGATCAATAGCGCTTTAGGGAGTGAATTGAAACTTGAGTACAAGAGCAGGATAACCAATCCAATCGTTATAGGCACAACAACCGAAAGCCGTTTATTGGCCTTTTGCTGTAATTCAAAATCGCCTCCCCATTCCATGAGATAGCCAGCGGGAAATTCTACATCTTGTCGAATACGTTTTTGTCCCTCCTCAACAAAACCGCCGATGTCTCGACCTCTAACATTAACTTGAACCACTATAAATCTTTGGTTGTTTTCACGTGTAATTTGCCTAGGACCTACAACCTCCTTGATACTTGCTACCTGGCCAAGCGGAACTTTAGCACCGCCAGGAGCATGAAGTAGCAATCCTTCAATTACCTCCCTTGATGAGCGAGCATCTTCACGATACCGCACATAAATATCAAAACGTTTAACCCCTTCAAATAATTGACCTGCCTCTTCACCACCCACTGCTGCTCGAATTGTTTCCTGAACCTCCTGCATAGTGAGCCCATAGCGGGCTATTTTATGGGGATCGGGTGTGATAACAAGTTGGGGCGTTCCGGTCACTTGATCTGCTTGCACATCTTGCGCTCCACGAATCTGTTTAACAGACGCGACAACCTCATCCGATAGCCTTTTTAACTCCGCGATGTCATCTCCGTAAATCTTAATCGCCAAATCCGCTCGAACACCTTCAAGCATCTCATCGATAGTCATCGCAATGGGCTGAGTAAAGCTGAGATTAACTCCTGGAAACTTTTCCAGCCTCTCACTCATCTTCTGAAACAGGTCTTCTTGATTTTTGGCTGTTTCCCATTCTTTTTTTGGCTTTAAGTTGACATACATCTCGGCACTATTAACAGGATCAGCATGTGCGCCTACCTCCCCCCGTCCAACACGGCTAACCACACGTGTAACCTCTGGAAATTTAAGTAATTGTTTCTCAAGTAAAAAAGTGGTTTCGCGTGACTCATTGAGTGAAATCGATGGTGCCATAGTCGCTCGCACAACGAGGGTTCCTTCTTGTAGCTCTGGCGTAAACTCCTTACCTAAGAACGGAAACACAATAATCCCCAATGAGGCAATTGCTAGAGTCACAATAAGCGCTTGCTTTCGATGCTCTACAAAATACTTTAATGGCACCTTGTAGACACCTTGTAACCGCTCTATAAGCTTTTCACCAAATGATTTCTTTTCGGTATTCATATCAGGTCGTTTCAAGATCAAGGCACTCAATGCTGGAACAATTGCTAATGCGTAGAGCAACGAACTGAACATGGCCATCATAATCGTTATCGCAAGCGGTTTGAATGTCTTACCTTCAACTCCCTGTAACGACAAAAGTGGCAGAAACACAATAACGACAAGCAAAACAGCGAACATGACAGGTCGCCCCATCTCACGACAAGCGTCTGCCACTATTTTTATCTTAGAGTGTGCTTCAGCGCCTTTCTGTCGAAAATGTCGATCACTATTCTCAATCATTACAATCGAAGCATCCACCATCATTCCGATTGCAATAGCTAATCCTCCCAGCGACATTAAGTTGGCAGAAATATTGAACTGTTTCATAAGAACAAATGTCAAAAGCACACTAAAGGCAATTGAACCTGCAACAATAAGAGCACCTCTAATACCACCCAAAAATAGAAACAAGACAAGGGCGACAAGAAATATCCCTTGAATAAGGGCATTCGTTACCGTTTTAACACAGGCTTGTACAAGTGTTTTCTGGTCATAATAGGGCACAATGCTGACCCCTTCAGGTAACGCCTGATTTATCTTCTCAAGCTTCTCTTCAACGTTATTAATCACCGTTGACGTATTCGTCCCAAAGAGCTTAATGACCATACCCGACACAACTTCCTGAGTACCGTTCAATGTTTGAAGTCCACGGCGTATAGCTCCGCCAATTTTAACGTCAGCTACTTGTTTAAGATAAATACGGTTGTTATCGTCCAAAGCCCTCACAACAATATTTTCTAGGTACTCCTCATTTTTAATGAGGCCAATCGATCGGACAACGTACTCCTCCTCACCCTTTTCTATAAACTGAGCTCCCACATTTAAATTGTTTGCCCGAATAGCTTCTATAATTTCATGCAGCGTTAGGTCATAAGCCAATAACTTTTCGGGGTGAATGATAACTTGATACTGTCTTTCATCTCCTCCAATGCCAAGCACCTCGGTAACACCAGTCACTGTCTGCAAGTTAAATTTAATGAGCCAGTCCTGAATCGTACGCATCTCTTCAGGTGTACGTGTACCGGTTTCATCGTGAAGATAGTAAAAGAGAATTAAGCCCAACCCCGTAGAAATAGGTCCAAGCTCAGGCTCTCCCATTCCTTCGGGAATGCTCTCTCGGGCTTCGTTCACCCTCTCGGATACAAGCTGTCTTGCCCAATAAATATCTGTTCCATCTTTAAAATAGATATTCACAACAGATAAACCAAAGTTGGAAACAGACCGTATTTTTTCAATATCCGGCAGACCATTCATAGCTGTTTCAATAGGATAAGTAACAAGTTGTTCAACCTCCTCAGGAGCAAGCCCTTCGGTAGTCGTAAATACCTGCACTAGTGAAGGCGTTACATCGGGAAAAGCGTCGATCGGTAATTTGTCATAGGAATATTTTCCGAATACACAGATAGTAATGAACGCAATGACAACAAGCAGTCCATTCTTTAAAGAAAAATCTATAACTTTGTTCGTCATTCAAAAGCTCCTTTTCTCAAATCCTCATCAAATAGTTTTTAGTGAGCGTGTCCATCGCCAAAAGATTCTTTTTCTCGCTCGGATTTAAGATAAAAGCTTCCCTGTGTCACAACATATTCCCCGTCACTCACGCCTGATTTTATTTCAACAACATCATTTAACGCGTGTCCTAATACAATTTCTTTTATTCTTATCTGGTCATTACCTTCAGGTACAAACACAACATTTTCTCCATTAACCAACTGCACAGCAGATTTTGGAACAATTAAACTTTCGCGATCCGTGTGGTAGATCAGCTCTCCAGAAATCGACATACCGAGTTTCAAAAGATGTTCTGAGTTATCCACATCAACCCGAGCTTTAACCGAATTAGACTGCTCATCTATTTCAGGTGAGATGAACACAACTTTCCCATTGAACACCTTCTCAGGGTAGGCAATCGATACAACTTCGACCGGCTGTCCATTCTTTACAAACCTCAAATCCTTCTCATAGATATCAATACTCGCCCTCAAAATATCGACATTGACAATACTGAGCAATGAAGTCAGGTGATCCACCTTTTCTCCGTTATTCACATAGATAGAGATCACCGTTCCGTGCTCAGGCGATTTAATATTTTCAATAGCGCCATCGAGTTTTTTAAGCGTCAGCAGCAGCGTCCCCTCATCAACTATTTGACCTAACTCTACATGAATATCTTCTACAATTCCTTTCTCATCAAAGGTAATATCACGGTAGCGCTCCGTATCCTTTGCAATTCTTCCGTATACTTTTAATCGATCTCCAAATGTTCTTTTTTGGACACGAGCGGTTTGCATACCAATCATTTCTCTTGATTCTGAATCCAGTTGCATCACATTCTCTTCATCATGATCTTCGTGGTCGTCATGCTTCTCAGGCTTCTCTTTATGAGTTGAATGATCATGGCCTTCATGGTCATCATGTTTCTCAGGTTTTTTTTTGTGAGCTGAATGATCATGACCCTCCTCAGCCAACACCGGGAAACTAAGGCCTATGATTACTAGCACTGCAAATAGAAAGCTAGTAGTTATACGTTTCATTCTGTGACTCCTTCTGGAATAGGTACTTGTTGCATCACACGCTCTAAAGCAGCGACACGAACATGATAGTTTCGTAAGGCATCAAAATAGGCCAACCGTGTGGCCTTTATAGCCTTTAAATTTTCAAGATACTGAAGAAAAGATGCTCTGCCTTCTTCATACTCTAAGGTAATTTGTCGCAAGAGATTATTAGCAGACTCTAATGCCTCTTTCTGAAGCACAACTTGTCGATCACCGAGCTCTGCATCGAGAAAGGCTTGATACACTTCAAGCCTAACCTGCCTGTTGAGAGCTTTAAGTCGATTTGTCTCCTGAACCTGATTAGCCTTGGCCTCTTTCACCGCCCCTACATTTAGGCCACCTAGGGGATAGGAAGCCTCTATAAGTAATGCAGTATCATTTTCGTCATCTGTTGTTGTACGCTCAACACCAAGCGTAAACTTCGGAAGCACCATAGATAACCGCTCCTTTAATGTGCGTTTTTGCGAAGCACTCACCTGAAGCTTTTGTTGTTCGAGATCTGCCCTAAGATCAAGAGCGCTACTCATCGCTTGATCATAAGCATATTTGAGAGATTCATAGATTAGCTGATCACTCAGTGTGAATTCTTTTTCATAATCACTCCCAAGAGCCACATTCAACTGCCCCTTGAGTGACTTTAGATTTCTCTCATGCACTAAAACAGCATTCTCAGCCTCACTCACTTCAAGCCGGGCTCGCAACGCATCGGCACGCGTGGTACTACCCGATTGATAGGCATTTTCTACACGAGTAAAAAACTGGCGAGTTGCACTTAGATTATCTTGGGCAACCTTAATGGCCCTCTCTTCTGCAAGTAGCATGGAGTATAAATCCACTACTTCTTCGCGAACATGTGCCCACACGAGTGCTAGCTGATGCTTAGCAATTCGTTCTTCATCTCTTGCTATACCAACATCTAAAAAACCCGTTGTCAGCGGATCTAATGGCTGCCTAATTGCAAAAGAATCTAGCCCTTTATCAGAATCTCCCGCCTTGGATTTAAACCCTCCAATGGCTAACTCTAATTCTAGTTCTGGTAGTGATATAGCCTGCCAACGTCTTCCTATAGCTGCTTTGATTTCAGATCGAGCTTCAATCATTTGAGAGTTATCGGAATAAGCTAACCTCAAAGCGTGATCCAATGAAAGCTGCTGCTCTTGTGCCAATGCAAATAGGGGCACAATGAGACAGAAGATACTGGCAAGTAATAGCGTTACTCGCCACATACATTACCTCCGCAAATCTTATTGTTTTAAGTTTTTAGTAAAGCTGGTTAAATTTTCCACTGAAACGTGGAGAGGTACTACTTAGGATAGGTACTTGGGAGGACGTTCAATCTTGCGAATGGCCCCATAGCTTATGATCGGACCTTCAGATACTGAAATATTTGATTCAGGAACAGACATGATTTGAGGTGCCGACTTAGGAACTGTATTTGCAATATGATGCGTCATGCAACAGGAAACACAGTGATGCACTTCAGTTTGGCAATCTGCTCCGCTATTCTCTGGCTCGGCATATGCAGATAGCATCCCAACTACCAGAAAAATCGCTGTAAGCCCTAATATTAGTGGGTTCTTTCTACTCTTGGTTATCATACCCTGGACTTTACCACATATCGGTATTATGAGCAATCCCCCAGGCTAGGGTTCCAAGATCCTAACCAGCTGATTCGGCAATTACACTTATATAGGCCATCTTTGTACTAGTATAAACTACCCCGTCAACTCAAAGGTCAAGGAACAAAAAACGGAGAGCCAAAAAATGACTCTCCGTCTAGTTTAGTGTCTCGAGCGACCACTGCAATCTGTCGCCCGGCCGGATCACTTTCTCGCCCCTATGCCTTCTTTCTATCCTGATGGGCATAGATACCCTCAGAAGGGCGACTGATCCAGCGTCTTCAATGGCTCCTCATACTGGACGCATTTCGCAACTGGGTTCATCTTCAGCCAACAGAATTTTGTTTAATATTGCACAGGTCAGCGGCGCTTCGCTGTCTTTGTTACAATTACACGTTTGACCTTACCTTCCTCCCAAATGGAAATAGGGCGACCAGAGAGCATATGTTTAGCTACGACATTCCGCACAGCTTTTTTCATAGCGCTTTCTGCTTTATCTTGAACAGTCACTTTTTTTTTCATAACTATTTCCTAACCTGGGCCCATATTTTTTCGTAGAGTTCTGCTTTTATAACCAACGTCTTATTATTAGTCTCTTTAGCAATAAGAACTGGCTTAATATTTGAATTGTCGAATATCATCCAAGAATCAACAAGTGATCGATATATAGTAAAAAAGTTAGTAATACTTCGACCAAACCGCCGAACAACATCTGCTTGAGGAATATTATGACCTCCCTCTGCAACGCGCTGCTTAACACGAGCTATCGCCAATTTAGAATCAGGTATCCAAAGAAAAAATAAATGCAGCCGGTATCCATTTTCTTTGAGTTCTCGTAATAAAGACGCATAAGCTTTACCTGATAAGGTGCTTTCAAATGAAAAATCAGCACCTTTCGCTGACAATTTGTCTATTTGCTCTAAGACAAGTTTACCAGCTTTGATAGACGCTTTTTCAGGAGCATAGGGGGAAAGTCCTTTGGCAATAAGGTCCGCATTAATAAAATGAGTACAATTAATATATTCTGTCAAAAACTGATCTGCGAACGTAGTCTTTCCTGCTCCATTGGGTCCAGCAATAATATAGACGTTTTTCTTGGTCATCGTGGGCTCATTATAGCAGAATGCTACTCTTAGCTTTGACCTCTAAAAATAACTAGCCCCTGACTCACATAAAGCGAATCAGGGGCAGCGTTTAGGTTCGAGAGCGAACCCATATGGCTCCCCGTACTGGACGCATTTCGCAACCCCTCTGAGGAAGTCAGAAGCAGTATTGTGACCATAAGTACTATGCTGCAAGGAATGAACAATATATTCAATCCTACAAAACTAATCTGCTAGCGCGACATCATACCTTTTGCTATTAGCCCATGGATAAAAAAGGCCGCAATGACGAAAAGAACCGCCAGAACATATGTAGTCGTAAAGCTCATTTTTACCCACCTTCCCAATAGAAATGGCATAAAAAACGATAAGGACAGTGGGGTAGCCACTAGGATCGACCTCGCAAACTGATCAATGCGATTCATATCTTTAAACTCTATATATGAAAATAAGATCGCCAGCATAGACATCAAAGGCAGCGCGATGATAAACCCAGCAAGAATGGGCTTTCTACCCGATAACCAAGAAGCAAATGCAATGATAAGGGCTGAAAACAAAACTTTAGACAGAAACCACATTTGTTTTCCTTTGTTTTTGCACTTATTAATTACATAAATAAATCCTGACTAGTGTGCATGTCCATGGTCATGACCGTGGCCATCTGCTTTAGGTTGATAGGTTTGCTTTTCAGCTTTAATAGGCTCTTTCTTCACCGTATCGGACACTGGATCAACGTGCATCGGGCCACCATCATGCTGGTGCATATGATTGCTAGCTGGAGCGGCATCTACCTTGTCATTGAAAAATCCAACCATTTGATACATGAATAATAGTAAACCAACAATAATCAATCCTCTATTGGAGGCCAGACTGAACTTTGTGAAAGATGCCTTTTTGCGCCATTGAACAAGCAAAAACAACATAATGGATAGCGCAATAATCTGACCAAACTCTACTCCAACATTAAAAGATAAAATCTTCCATATCAAACCATCATCACCCAAGGGTAGCTGTTGTAGTCGTGTGGAGAGTCCAAATCCATGGATCAAACCAAAAATAAGAACAACAGCTTGCAGGTTAGGTGAGTTCATCTTCAAATACTTTTTGAACCCACCAATATTTTCAAAACCTTTGTAACAAACACTCAAAGCAATCACAGCATCAATCAAATAGTAGTTAGCTGTAATTTCATAAAAAGTAGCAAAAATCAGCGTAATACTATGCCCAATCGTAAATGCGGTAATGAACTTTACGATGTCTGAAAATTTAGTCAGAAAGAAAATAATCCCAAACAGGAACAATAAGTGATCGTATCCCGTTAGCATGTGTTTAGCGCCTAACCAGATATAGTCAATATTCCCACCACTAACAAGGCTCAACTTATCTGCATCGGTTACCCCATGCGCATAAGCTACGCCTATAAAACAAAAATTAAGTAAAATCCCCATAAAGAGTTTCATTAAATCTCCTAGTCATTAACGCTTTTCGTATATACCATCACTTATATTCGCCCACAAACTTCCACAGGAGTCACCCAATAAATCCCGTTTTTCTTCAAACCAATACCGCTTTTACTAAGTTTAGCGAGAACAGGATCAACATCTTGATCTTCCAGCAGCATATCTATTCTGGAATGGGGGGTAAAACCGACCACCTTATCTCTAGCTGCCAATGCCATGTCATATTCCGACTGCGGACCATGTCCTTCAACGCTGCTAAAAGTAAACCCTTTTACTTGTTTAATATTACGCAAGAGATCAGCCACATCTTGTTTCAAATTATCGTGAATGATTAAAACTAGCTGTTTCATTTTTGCAAACTCCTTTCATAACGGCTTTCCAACCATGCGTATAACGTTGGCAATAATACAAGTGTCAATAGTGTTGAGGTGATGAGTCCTCCAATAACAACAACAGCTAGTGGCCTTTGAAGCTCTGAGCCAGGTCCGGTTGCGGTTAAAAGAGGCATTAACCCAAAGACTGTGCTTAATGCTGTCATCAAAATAGGGCGCAGTCGCCGTTCTGAGCCTTCCTGCACTGCTTGGACCACAGAACGACCTGATTCTCTTAACTGGTTAAAGTGCGTTACCATGACAACACCATTTAGCACTGCTGTTCCAAAAAGTGTAATAAATCCAACAGATGCAGGTACTGACAAGTAAAGACCAGACAGGTAGAGCGTAACAACTCCCCCAATCAGTGCAAAAGGAATATTCAGGATAATTAAGCTCGCTTGTTGCAGCGAACGAAAAGTCATAAACAACATGATAAAAATCAGCGCCAGCGCAATGGGCACTACAATTAGCAGACGGTGGGATGCACGTTGTTGATTTTCAAACTGCCCCCCAAAGGTCACGTAGTAGCCTTCATTTAGAGACACTTTTTGATCAATTGTCTTTCTGACTTCATTCACAAAACCAACAACATCTCGCCCTTCAACATTAGCTTGAACGACAACCTGACGCCTTGCGGATTCACGAGTAATTTGAACAGGGCCGTTTACTTCTCGTATATCTGCTAAACGACTCAAAGGAATCTTCGCCCCTCCAGGCGTCTCTATCAACATGGCAGCAATAGCCTCTGTCGATCCACGCTTTTCTTCTGGATACCGCAACAGCACAGATATAGGCCGATTATCGGTGATAATCTCCGTAACCACTCTGCCACCAATGGCAATCTCAACCATTTGATTAATATCTTCTGTTTTTATTCCGTAACTGGAAATGGCCTCTTGTTTGATTTCAATTTGCAAATAAAGTTGACCAAAAACTGGGTTACGCACAACATCTACAGCACCTTCAATCTCGCTAACTAGCTGCTCAATTTGTTCGGCTTTTTCTTCCAGAACTTTAAGGTCATCTCCATAAATCTTAATAGCCATGGTGGCGCGTACACCTGTAAGCATTTCAGAAACACGCATATCAATCGGTTGAGTAAAAGCAATATCGATACCAGAAAACTGCTCCAGCTTTTCTCTTATGTTTTCTTGAAACTCCGTTAAGCTTACTTTCCACTCAGAGCGAGGCCGTGTGAGAATAAAATTATCCGTTTGATATAAACCCATAGGGTCAAGTCGTAACTCATCGGCACCTGTGCGTGACATCACGCCTGTCACCTCAGGAAGTTCCATCATCGCTTTTTGATAAACTTCATCTATGGCCAATGATTGCTCCAAAGAAATACTTGGGTTCTTTTCTATGATGACAACCGTATTACCTTCGTCCATAACGGACATAAATTCTTTGCCTATCATAGGAAACAACACTACAGCGATTACCATAGCAATACCTGCCATACCTACAGCGACCTTGCGATGGTTAAGAGCCCATTGCATAAGAGGAATGTACGCCCCCTTAAGTATTCTCAAAACCTTTCCATCCTCGTTTTTTTGTTGACGCTCTTTAGCAGAATTATCTACCATCAAATAGCTAGCCAATACAGGTATTACGGTCAGAGATAACACCAAGGCACCTAACAAGGCAAAAGAAATAGTCACCGCTAGCGGTGTGAAGAGCTTGCCTTCTAAACCTGTGAGGCTAAACAAAGGCAGGAATACGATAATTGTAATGAGTGTTCCAGATATAACCGGAGGCGCTACTTCCAATACAGCCCGGTACACCAGATGAAGACGCTCGACTCCTTTGGCAGCATGCTGCAATTTGGTGTGGATATTTTCAACTATCACAACCGAGGAATCTACAAGCATTCCAATCGCAATCACCAATCCACCTAGCGACATTAAATTAGAAGATATGCCAAAAATGCGCATCATAATAAATGTAAAGGCCACTGCTAGAGGCAATACAAAAGCAACCGTCAAAGCGCTACGCAAATTTCCAAGCATAATAACCAATACAATCAAAACGAGAACCACAGCACATGCTAATGCAGTTTCTACCGTGCGCACTGCCGTAGTGACCAACTCACTTCGATCATAGAATGGCGTAAGGGTAACCCCTTTAGGCAGCGATGTTTTAATGGTTTCAATGGCCTGCTTAACTTCCTCCACTGTCGTACGACTGTTCGCTCCTTTACGAAGTAAAACCAATCCCGTCACTACTTCTCCTTTTCCGCTATTGGTTACACCTCCGTATCGAGTCAGTGAAT
>JAJDCC010000205.1 GCA_029261015.1 Candidatus Omnitrophota bacterium
AATTGCACTATCAATCCCATGTAGGCAAATTCTTCAGCGTTGCTGGCTAGCACCAATGCTGCTGTGTGAGGCACCTTTAGCCCACGCAATGTGTCGTAGGTCCATTTTCCTAGACCCATTAAGCCTAAGGATTTTTCTTTCATAATCATTTGGATAAAGACTTTATCCGTATTGCGACTTAGATCCTGAAGCAATGTATCCGGTGCTACAGAACTCGTTTCATGATCTTGCCAAGCCAAAGATAAGGCTGAATCTGCTGCTTCCAAATAGGCATCAAACGCTTCTTCATTTTCAGTTTCCATAGCCAATCTAAAAGCAGATCCAGCCTGCCCCAGTCGGTACTTCCAGGCAGCTGAGTAATTGCCTGAACGCTCCAAACCTAATGCTTTATCTTGCCATTGATCAAAGGTCAAATTCTGCTGATCAAAGAGCAGATGGCGATACTTCAAATATCCCTGTCGGTATGCTACATTGGCCCCGGCAGCATTCAAAGCTTCCTCAATTGCTCCACGCATATGCTGAGGAAAGTAGACTAGAATCTTCTCAGCAAGCAACTGATTCAATTCCAATACTTGTAATAAATCTTCCCCAAGCCTAGCCATCAGGTCAGGTTGCTCCAGCAACTTTTCAAAAATCTGAGCATCATAACCTCCTGCCTTGTGGTGCAATTCGTAAATAATCTGAAGCCCCATCGATGCATATGCTTTTTCTGTTAATCGTGAGTGCTCTGCTTCATCTTCTGGGCTTAAATCAGTGGACTGATCCGAGAAAGCTTGTATGTATCTGCGATATTTCAACTCTTGATTCTCATCAGATATCAGTAAGGACAATCCCTCTAACCTAGAACGATTGGGCATTTGCCCTGGAATGGATGGCAACGGAAGTTCTGTAAAAGTGATCGTATCCTTGCGCAACAAATCTAAAAGTGCCCCAGCAATCTTCACGCTATCACCTAATGCATCCGCACCCTCATACCGAATTCGATTTGCCCGTTTAAACTCAACAGTACCATGAGGCGTATCGATATTAATCCAACGCCAGTGATCGTAGAGCTGTGCTTCCAGTCGGCCAAAACTCAATAAAGATTCTGGTGTGTGTGCCTTTACGGCTCCTTCTCTAAAATTGTCAATCACCCCCAGTTCTCCTCTCAATAGAATAGAGAGCTCAGCCTGGAAAGCTAAAATTTTGGCAAAGGTCATAAAATTATCAGCACGAAGAACCCATTCTTCTGTAGCTATATCGTAATTAAAAAGCCGTTTATCACTCATGTGCAGATGCGCCGATATGGGGCCTCCAGACAACATTAAAGCACCCGTCAAAAGTGGCAGGACATTATGCATAGCGTTTTTATTGACAGCTTCTTTCGGTGAGGTGATCTCAAAAATGAGTGTCCGTGTGCGTCCCAATGTCAGGTCCCATTTTTGGGGATTCTGCATTCTATCCACAGACTCTTTTCCCACCAAGCTCATTAGACGATCATCTACCGTCTGCACAATAAGCGCACGCTCATTTAAGGCGCTCACATCAGCCGACTCATAAACCTGCTCCAACAAACGAGTCATTGCCTCAAGACGTTCTTGATACCGAAATTCAACTTCAATACCATAAAACTTATAATCATCCTCAGGCAAATCACTGTCATCGGCAGACACAAACTGGTGCAAGAACCCTGTATCAGGAATCGTACTCAAGTATTCAAGTAAAGCCTTAGCAAGCGACTCCTGATCTTCCAGTGAAGCCTCTCCTTTAGCCTCTACCTCCAATGAATCGACCGTTTTCAAGAGAAGATCATAAAAAGCGTCTGCCTGTCTCAGGAGTATTCCATAGAACACCCTTTCATGTGCGGTATCTGTAATCAAGTCTGAGCGAGGATAGAAAAAGGATTCTTCTAATAAAGCATTCATGACCGCTTTAAATGCAAAATCCATGGTTGCACTATTGCCAGAATACTCTTGATGCAACTTGTTGAGCGTTCTTAGGAATACTTGCCTAAGCCCTGCTTGTACCTCTTGAGGCAACACATCAAACATCTGTACCCAGTTAGAATCAAGTAATGACAGCACACCTTGCAAATCATACTCCGTACTTAGCACGCCTTTTAACTCCAAGACCTGTGGATGATCCACAATGAATTGGTGCATATTTTGAACAAACATATTTGATTCGTCCGCATCTATCAATTGACTCAATTCCCTTTCTTCATCAGAAAAAAGCTTCATTAATGCCTGTGAGACACTCTCAGCGCTCTGCCCCATATTTAAAGTTAAAAGGGCTTCTGTCAAAGCATCCTCAAGTTTTCTAGAGCCCCCTCCCATAGGGTTTTGAGGCATCGTACGTCTTATCATCAATCGAATCATGCTTTCAATAGACGGCAAAACGGTGTCTACAATAACAGTCGAATCTTCCCCTAAGACCCTCAAATAATTGAGTTGCCAATTCACCCATTCAAAATGATCTTCATAAGCTCTAAAGGCTAACCTTCCATTATCCAAATAAGACCGTTTTAATAGTGCCTCACGCTCTCGAATCAGTTGCACCAACTGCACCGAAACAGCAGCATCACTGGAAACAATGTAATTGAGCCTGATATACGGATCACGATATGCGTCGCGGTATAATTCAAGATCAGACTCATAAACTGCAACGACTGAAAAACCTTGCCTCAAGGCATTAAGCATCAATTGTTTATCAGCGGCTGAAAGAGGTACAGCCATCACAACTGCAGATTTATCTCCCTTAAGGACAGACTCAAGCGCTTTTTGTTGAGGTGACTTTCTTCTTGTTTCTAGAAGCGTTGTCACTTGATTTCTCCATAACTCAACCTTTTCCGCTAAGGCCTGATCACTCATCAAAGATCCCGGAGACATCACCATCGGGGACTTATCTCTAAGTAACGCATCCCATTCGCGCATATCTCTTGCTTTGATAATTCCATCTGCATGAGCTTCACGTAGCAATTCAAACTTCTGGAACCCATACCGCTTGTTCTCATCCGCAGCTCTGAAAAATTTTGCTACAAGATCTTGAAGTTTTTGCCCACCTGGCCCTTGCACATCCCCAAGCAGTTCTATTTGATCTAATAAACCAAACTGAAGCACTTTATCCACAACTCGATGCCCGGCTGCTTCTATTTCAGGCTCCCGTTGGGTCACCACCTCAAATCCATGATGTCGTGATTCATGTTCCAATAAAGATCGGCGCACCCAATCTCCGTTAATAAAAATGACACGCTGGCTTCTATCAATCACACTGGCATGTTCTGTTTTACCTAAAAACTCAAGCCATTCCACTGCTTCATGGCCTTGGACGGCAACTCCAATGAACCTTCTAGGTAGCCCCAAACCTTTGACCAAAATATCCATCTCTGCATGAGAGATCACGACATGATGTACCCCTCTTAACATTCCTGTTTGTGCACCTTTTATCCAACGCTCATAATGCTCTTCGTCTAGTTTGGCCTGTTCTTTATCCCTTTCTGCTACGATAGCTTCTAACACCTTATTGGCTTCTGCGATGACTTCTGGGTCTTGTGTTTCCAGTGCACCCTGCAGCATCTCGATCAAGACATCAAATTCATAATCCTCGCTGAATACCTCACCCTCCAGAGACAATGCCAAACGCTCTTCATCCTCGTTCCAGGCTTCGGATAAGAATGGCTGCTCAAAGTAGTTTGCCACAGCAACCATATCCCCATCCTGAGCCACTTCTACATTCTGGTGTTGATGCAATAAACCCGCCCATAGCGAAACAATGATCCATGCAAATGGCGCAATAAATGGGAGCGCGTTAACAGCTAT
>JAJDCC010000206.1 GCA_029261015.1 Candidatus Omnitrophota bacterium
CTGAGGTATAACGAGGAATCATCGATGCTGTCCTATCGACTTCGGCGGGTTGAAGTGGAGTTCTGAAATTGGACGGTCCGGGTCGTCTGTCTTCATTAAATGGCTGAATCGGTTTTGCACCCGATTCTCAACGAGGCTGCATTCTAGCATAGGGAGTACTCTGGGACAAGGGTGAACGGGGGGTAAATGAGGGGGTCGCTAATCACTTCTTAGCGTGGAAGCCGATTTTAGGCTTCGGGTTCGCTGGTGGCTCCATGAGTCTGCGAATGGCTTCGAAAACCACCTGAGTGTCCCCTTCTTGCTTGGACATTCTACGCTCTAACCTTTACCTTGTAGAGTCTTTGAGGTCACTTCTTCTGCATCCAATTGAAACATGAAATCATCAGGAAAACGCCCCCTATTGCGCTTTACTGCCTGATTTAGCACTTTTGTCGAAACTTCATAGAGACCCGCTAAATCATAGTCCAGCAATACCTTGTGCCCCCTTATCAAATAAATCTTGTTCTGAATGGTGTCTTCTACAGTCATACGTTGCTCCTATGTTTAAACAAAAACCTCCGTCGGCCGGGCGCATCCCGACTAACGGAGGATCTCTTGATTTCTAATTGTGGTCTTATGTTAACGAATACGGCTCAACGCTACAAGTGGGTTTAGGCTGCTGTTGCAGCCTTGCGCCAAGCTGCAATTAGGTATTCAGGAGACTGAGCTGGCTCATCATCGACCATGTCTTCAAGCAGATTATTAATTTCATCTTCAAGAATACTATCGGCGACTGCTTGGATTTGGGCTACATCAGAAGACACCATCTGACTCAGTAGTTGGCGCAACAGAGTTGCCACTGCTGCGGCAATTTTAGCGCGTAACGACTCCGACTCCTGTTGCTCTTGAACCAAGTCTGCTCTTTGGGCAAAAATTTCAGCCGCAGACTGTGAAGCATCGGCCGGCAAACCGGCTTCTATCAATTTCTGTCGCATGTGCTCAATAGCCAACTCAATCGCAGCGTCTTCTGATAGTGGCGTTTCTGAATTTGCGATCAGTTGCGCAATATAAGCTGGCATACGTTTTGTAATCACCGATTCAAGCGCGAGTAATTTATCTTCATTTGCGGCAGCTTTAGCAGATAAAGGACAGGCTGAGCAGTTGTCGAGATCCTCCAAATCAAAAGGATTATCTGACTGTTCTAAGCTTTGTATTTCCGTATCTGTAGATTCGACGTCACGACTATCTGCAGCCCCTTTATCCTCATAGTATGCCTCTGGGCGAACTCTGAGTTGTTGATCACTACCCAAGCTAGCTAGATAATTTTCAATAAGAGGGAGATGCTTGCGGTGGAAAGCAATGAAGAAATCTTTTCTTCTATTTTCTCCAGACCGCCTGCGTAATGAAAATTCTACGTCTATTCCATCAATGTTTATCGTGTAGGGATATGCCTCAAAATGAACTTTGTCAGGAAGCCCAAATACTTCGATTAAAATATCGCTAGCTCGTTTCGCTTTACCCATAAAAGTTTTGGTGATGGAATTCGATGGAAAAACAACCCATTCGGTCATCACATTAATATCTTCCTCAGGCATCGTTAAAAATTCTTCTTCATAAAGCACATAACCGAATGACCTTGCCACTTTAAAGCGATCGGCATACTTAAATGAAGGCACTAATTTATTACCTTCCTCTGACCATTTCAGCTGATAGTACACACCCTCATGCAAGTAGCCCTTCCCTTCATTGGCATTGAATGCTTGTATCCCCGCCAATGTATTCGTATCAGGTAAGGCATCATTGATATTTTTCGCCACAGCAATACCTTGTGCAGAAAATAGCGAATCAATAGCCCTTCCTGAAATAGCCTGCTCGTTCTTCACATATTCACCCGACGCAGGATCTAGTTTCATGGGCACAATGTCTTCTACGAACGCTAGATCCTTGACCCAGAAATAGCCTAATAATAGCCCCACATGCCGAATAGTTTCAGCGTCATTGCTGAATGTCGCAACACGCTCATTGCGTTCGTTTAAACGAATGTTAAACTCCACACGAATCCACACACCATCGACTTCTTTTTCAACCACATAAGTCGTTTCTCCAGGATGAATTTTCTCCCAATCCTGCACAGGAACCAAGGCATCGAACTTTTTAACCAAATCACCTGCCTTGCCCCTATAGACTTCATTTAATTCATCTGCCATCGCGGGAATTTCATCAGGGTATTGAGAGGCTTTTTCCAAAGCATCGACAGCCGAACGCGGCGTTAGCCCTAAGGCAGCATAAGCTTCGATATCCATATTCGTTGCATCAAAAGCCCACACAAGTTCCCCCTGATGCAACCTGAGAAAGAAGGGCTGATATTGATCTGCTTTAGATTGGATCGTATCAATGAGTTTTTGAGCGCTATCTAAACCGGTGTACTCAATGCCCTCAAGATAATCATCTAAAATGGCACCGGTAGTCGATGCCCCCCTGAAGTAATCGTTGAAATTGTGTTTAACCACTGGAACTTCATGTGAAGGATTAAGCGTTGAAACAGAACTGATATTGTCTTCATTCAATCTGCGCCGAATACTCGTACCACGGCTGGCATAATACTCAATCAATCGGTCTATATCTTCTTCATCAACGGTTAATGTTGCTATTCCATTAGCCGCTATACGCACAACAAGCACTATCTCTTCACTTGTGCCTTCAGCTAAAGTATAAGCAAATCCAGGGGGCCACCTTGTCGGTAATACTTCAATGCCATCATGCCATTCTTCAGGAAGCACATCTCTAAACACCTGATAAATAAAAATTCGGCTTCCCAAAGCATAATCCTCAAGCACCAAATTGAGTGGTATTTCGCCCTCTTCAACCAAACCAGATTCTTTATATAACATCTCTCGCAAGGCATCATTAGGGCGTTTTTCTGGTTTGGTCGGCAAAGAAATATTGAAGCGATTTGCAGCCACACTTAAAGGCACATTTCCCTGATTGTGAATATCGATCAAATGACTGTAGGTATTTTGAAGCCCTTTCAACGAACGTCTCTTTAATTCAGCACGAGCAGACACTTCGGTTGGATAAGGCGCTTTGTTATATGGATCTGTTGTTGGACGCGGAATAGAAGGAATATCTCTCATTCTACTGAATTGCTCAAATAACGGAGTATCATCATCTTTGTTTGAGTACTCACCAAGCAACTCAATATACATACCTAAATCCACATTCACCCCTTGCTCATCTGCCAGTTCTTGCGCACGCTGTAGAATCACTAAAGCGGCCTTGATGTTGACCACAGGTTCTGGATCCTCAGCTGTCCATAACGCTTCTATGATTTCAGCAGCTGCGTCCAAATAGTGCCCCTCTTTGGCCATACCATGTGCGTATGCGATTGCTGTATGCACATAGCCTTCTGTTGAACCAAAGTGCAATGGAGGCAATTCTTCTGCATCCTGACCTGAAACTGTAGTGGTAAGGATACGCAACTCGGCATTAGCCACCATGAGCGCATTCAACCCCTGAGGATCCAGGGTCACATCTTGATCATCGATAAAAATATTCACAAAAGGTCGCAGCGCATAAGTAATCCCTTCCACCACAACTTTAGGCCGACCTTCTATGTCGTGTTCAGGACTTGAAGTATAGGGATCAAAGAACAAATGTTGGAGAAGCTCTGGATATTGACGCACTAAATGAGCCAGTGCTTCTGCAAGGGTATAGCCCACAATAGTCACTTCACTGAGGGTCTGCGTATATTGACGTAAAGGTGTGGCTATTTTAATTTTAGCGGGACGATTGTTACTTTCTTCTAATAAGCGCTTAAACACAGACTCGCCAACGGAGCCTACAAAGAATTGAGCAGATTGCTCATCAAGTATTTGCTCTAACACATTGCGCGCTGCGTACAAAACATCCGTATCAGCACTATGATATTCACGAAAAGCTTGTTCATATTGATCCCAATCCTCAGCATCCAGTCGGGCTGACATGGTTGCTACAGATTTTTCAGAAACACCTTCTCTAAGCACCCTCAAAAAAGCTGTGGCTGCCATGGGCTTCATAGCTGAAGCCTTTATGACATAAGCCAAAACAACAGCAAGTTGATACTCCTCTGTGGCGCGTTGGTAGTCTTCAATGGCTTGATTGCGTGTTCTATCGGCATTTTGAAAAAGAGTAGTTTCGCGCTCCAACTTAACGCGTTCATGCTCTTCACGAATTTGCCCTAACCATTCATTAACAGCAACTTCGCCTTGCAAGGCCGCCCGATGAATTAATTTATCTAACCAAGACTGTTGACGCTCCGAATCTGTAATACCTAATTCATTCAGCAATGATGTAATCGTACCTTCATAGGCACGTTCTAGAAGGAACGGTTCATGTTCGGCTTCTACCTTGAGCAGCGCAGCAACTCTGTATGCCTCAAATTTTTCGTATCCTCCCTCAACCAACTCTTGTGACAACAGTAAATTTTCCAAACGGTCATAAGGTGTGCCCAAAGAAACAGCGGCCACTTCCTTAGTTGAGAGCCTATCATCATCTGGATCATCAACTTCCGCCATCATGGACGCAGGGATTCTGTGTTCATCAAGATTGAGAAGGTTAATCAGTACATTTGCCAGATACAGTCTTAGCAAACCCTGTTGATACCTAGCAGGTCCTGTCTGCAACGATGCTGTCTGAATATTTGTTTCGATTGCTGTGAAAGATTGGGCGAATGCCTGGGTAAGAGTCGCTTTGTTGACAGTAGCTGACTTGATGCGGGATGCTTTAGGCTCTTCAATGCGTACTCCGTTAATCTCAATGGCAAACCAACTCTCCTGAAAGGAATAATCAGTTAGCATGAAACCAGAAAAATCACTGAGCAGTTCTCGGCGATTTGACAACGCTTCTTTATTGGAAACACCGGCTGGATAGCGCAATACAAAACGGTGTGTAGAGTTCTGCGTGACCTGCTCAATAATCGACCAATAGGTTTGATCGTCCAAAAATTGAATGGGTGAGAGTAGATCTTCGGCAAGTTGCGGCTGCTCTGCATAAAACCCGTGCATCGGTGCGTGAAACCAACCCGCTTGCCACGCCAACTGATGGTAGACCCACCAAGTCGTTGCCATATAGCCAACACGACGCAATACAGAAGCATCATCTTCGTTTTGTATCAGCGAGGCATCCAGTACAGGAGAACTTGAGGGGAATGACAGCAGCGCTGATGCAGGCATCGACAGGGTAGTTTGAGCATGAACAAAACTGCCACTGAAAGTAGGAAGAGTCATTAAAACCGCTAGCACATAATGAAGACATCTAAATGCTAGGGCATGCTTTTGATTATGGAATACCCGCATGAATCCCCCAAAAATAAAAAATCCAGACCGCTATTGAGCAGCCTGGCTGCCCGCGCATTACGGGTCCATGGCTTTGCTTACAGCCGTTACGGCTTTAGTCGTTACGGATGTAAGTCCCTGTGGGGTGTTTGCACCCTTTTAGGGACGTCCTCTCATTACTGAGAGTTTGCCTAAATTGTTTTCAAATCTTTTTATAATTATACCCGCCCCCTCCCGATAACCGCAACTAAATATCACCCCTATTTGGTCATAATGGCTTAATACCGCTTACTTTAAGCAAGAATTTATGGTTCGCGTTGACGCCAAGCCTTGCTGCGGCTACAGTAAACCCCATGCCTTATCCACTTTTGCTTCATAGCCGTCACCACCCCAATGCCGAATACGAAAGCATCGGCGAATGGCTTGTGCCCTGGCATATCAATGGTTTCGCTGAAGACTACAAAACCCTCAAGAATGAAGCAGGCCTCATTGACGTGTCCACCCAAGCCATCATTGAAATTAGCGGTAACGATCGCATAGATTTTTTGCAACGCATTACCAGTCAAGATGTGCGTGAGTTAAAACCAGGTCAAGGCACCCAAGCCGCCTTACTCACGGCTAATGGAAAAATCATCAGCACGCTCATTGTGCTGGCTCATGCAGAATCCGTTTGGCTTTTATGCGAGGCCCCACTTGCCCACAACATCACGCAAACTCTTGAGAAATATCATTTCAGTGAAGACTTAACGATAACCAATCAGGAACGTTCACACGCTGTGTTTGTTTTAAAAGGCCCGCGCGCTGAAGTATTCATCAAGAACGACGTAGCACAAATGGAACCCCTTGCACACCGCACCGTCACGCTCAATCCACTACAGTTTCATTTGATGCAAGGCCCCGCGCTCACCCAAAATGAATATTGGTGTATCATTCCCTCATTGGATGCACCGCAAGCTTGGGACTTTTTTCAAAAGCTCGGCCTCAAACCCATTGGGTGGCAAGCTTATAACGCTGTGCGTATTGAAGAAGGTGTGCGTTGGATGGGCATCGACATTACTGAAGAAAATTTGATTCCTGAAACAGGTCTTTCACCATGGTTGATCAGTGAAGACAAAGGCTGCTATGTTGGCCAAGAAGTGGTGACCCGCATGCTCAGTTACGGCTCCGCCAACAAACGCTGCATGGGTTTGATTCTTGAAGGGTCAGATATCCCCCAATCAGGAACATCTATATGGAGTGATGATCAAGAGATTGGCCGAATCACTAGTAGCGCCTATTCTTTAGACAAAAAACAAGTGCTCGCCATCGGTTATATCAAACGCGGTTTTTATGAAGCAGGAAAATCCGTTCAAGTGGCAACTGACAACTCAAGCACCCGAGCTGTGTTGAGCGAACTTCCTTTCTAGGTCCAGCCGCTCCCCATTGCTGATGGAAACATTTATTTCTGATATTTCTATGGAACCACTCACTTTATCTTTTATAGGTCTACGTTTAAAAAAACGCCGATAAGACAAAGCAAATCCCGTCCACACTAAAAAGCCAGCACCCATTGCCCCGATAAATGCTAAGATCTGCCCTAAAATACCGCCAGCCTGTCCTGTATGTAAGGACTTCACAAAGGTGCGTGCCTGTCGGCCTGCATTTTCTTCAGCAAACGGTTTCCATTTTTTAACTGCGCCCGTTTTGGAATCGAACACTAATTGGGAACGCGGTGCCGGTTGCCACGTCGGGGGTTCCTGGACCGACGCAGACATTGAATCACCGTCATGCTTGGGGAAGCGCATGCTAACGGAAACCCAACCAGGGGCTTGGGCCTGCACCGCGTTGACTAAACTATCTAAACTGACTGTCGTCGGTTCTGGGCCAAGTGCTTCTTTCTCAGACCTGCGCTCTCGTGTTGGCGGGGGCTCATTCCCAGTGGCACGGTACAACAAATCATTAGCCCACTGATAGGACATAATCGCACCGGTCACTGTGGTGATGAATAAAATGGGTGCACACCAAAAACCAATCACATTGTGCCAATTCCAATCGCGCGCTTTGCCAGTTAATCGTGAATTAAAAACCGTAACCGCCTTCAGAGATTTTGGATTCCAGTTGCGTGGCCACCACAAATAAAAACCCGAAATCACTAGAAAGAGAAATACCAAATTACTCGCACCGGTGACCGGACGCCAGATATCGCGACTTGCTAACCAACGATGCCACTGTTCAACTGTGTGTAAAAAACCATGTACCCATGATTCCCCACCTAAAACATCTCCAGTGTAGGGATCCACATAAACAGTCCCTGCCTCACGACCAAAACTCACCGCAACAGACGCTTGAGGGTCATTGCGAATCCCAATACGTTCCGGCCTCACATCTGGGTGAACTTGCCTGGCCTGCGTGAGGACTGAGTCCAAACTCATGCGCACCGCATTCGCAGCAGGACTGACTCGCCTCACAGCACGCTCAGAAAACTCAACGATTTGAGGCTCAAACGCTATCAGCATACCGGTAACCGCCATGCTCATAATCACCACACCCGCGGCCAAAGCCAATACCAAATGCAACCAAAAGATAACCTTACGCAGCGTCATAACACCGCCCACCGTCTAACCAAGTTGTGGTACACCCCTGTCAACGCAACATACGACGCATGCTCTGGATGATCGCGCCCAATGCGTTGAATACCTGCATCTAAATCAAAAAGCAAAGACCGTTGCCCATCATCCGACACCATGCTTTGTGTCCAAAAAAACGAACACACCCGTGCGCCACGAGTCACCGGGCGCACATGATGCAAACTCGTCGATGGGTACAAGATCATATGACCCGCCGGCAATTTCACACTCTTCACTCCATAGGTGTCTTCAATCACCAATTCGCCACCGTCATATTCTTCAGGCCCTGTAAAAAACAGCGTCGAGGAAATATCCGTGCGAATACGATGCGTAGAATTAGGCACTTGGCGAATCGCATTATCGACATGGGTACCGAAAGACTCTCCACCTTGATAGCGGTTAAACAGGGGTGGAAACACTTTTAAGGGTAATGCTGCAGACAAAAATAACGGATTCTTTCCTAATGCCTTCACAATCATTTCGCCTAGCTCTTTAGCTGCGGGATGGTTTTCTGGAATCTGTTGATTGTTTTTAGCCAGAGCTGATTGATGCCCTGCTGTCACTTTTCCATCCACCCATTCCGCCGCATCCAGCAGCTTGCGCGCATGCGCCACTTGGTCTTGAGTTAATACATCTGGGATACTTAACAACATGGTGCTACTCGCTTCTCCTAAAAATCGAACTCAGTTGCAATGACTGCCGAACGACCACCACCAGGAATGAAGTGCCCTCCCCCTACCCGATCGATGTACTCTTGATCTGTAAGGTTGTACACATTCAATCGCAGTGTTACGTTTTCATTAATGTGGTAGGCCACCATGGCATCCACTAACCAGTAATCTGGAGCTGTACGTGCGTTTGTGAAATTACTGAATCGGTCATCGACAAATTGCGTCCCTAATCCAAGATCCACATTCCAAGGCAAGCTATACGTTGTCCACACATTGAAGGAATGACGTGGCGTATTGCTTAACTCCTTACCCTGCTCTGCTGCATCATTGGATTTGGTGATTTTGCTTTTGAGATAGGTATACGCTCCGTAGATATCCCACTGATCGGTAATTTCACCGGTCACACCAAACTCCGCACCGTAAATGCGCTGTTCCCCATCCAAAATCGTTGGTGGATCTGAAGGCAATAAACCATCGGTGAAGGCATTGGTTTTTTCTGTGTGGAACACAGCCGCGGTGAGCCCTAATCGCTCATCCCATAAATCCCACTTAGTGCCCAATTCAAACGAACGAGTTTCCTCAGGCTCCAAATGATCTTGCGGATTCGACCCACTCCCATTACTCAATGCTAAGTTATCCCCGGCGGGATTAAAGGATGTACCATAACCGAAATAGACGCTACCCATCTCTGTCGGTTTAAACACCAACCCTGCTTGCCAGCTGAACAAATCATCCACGCGATCATAATTAATGTGTGAGTTATTCACAAAATCAATACTGAAGCGATCCCAACGAATGCCTCCATTCACTTCCCAATATTCACCCAACTCAATGTTGTCAAAAGCATACAACCCCACCGAATTCGCTTTAGCTTCCGCCTTAGCACCATTGCGCACAAACGTAGCTGAGTAAATATCATCCGGGTTTGGATGATACAAATCTGTATTGACCCCGGCTGCACCTACCTCAATACGGTTGTAGTTGGTCTGCGTTTCACGCACGACCTCCAAACCCGAAACTAGATCATGGTTGAGTGAGCCTGTTTCAAATTTGAGGTTCACATTGGTTTGATTTGCCGCAATGAAATCTTTTTGGTCACGTGATTTCACATCAGTCCGGCGAATATCTGTGGATGTTGTCGAGGCAAAACGCGGTGCGGTAATGATAGAATCCCGATAGGTATACCCCACACGGGTTAAGTTGCTCCAACTCAAATGGGCATCCACATCGTGTTCAATCTCAACCGTCGCCAAATCAGTCGCAATCTCCTCATAATCACGCGCTTTAAGTCCGTAAAAATTATGCCAATCAACGGGTGCCGGCTGATTTGCAATGTCAGACAATGGCACATTATTGGACGGAATCCAGGGAATACCATAATCCGGAATATTGTCTTGACCTAAATGGAAATACGAAAGGGTCAAACGAGTATCGGTATCCAAACCAAAAGCCAAACTCGGTGCAACCCCCCAACGCTGATCTTCTGCTACATCCCGCCCAGTCGCTTCATTTTGATGCCACAGTGCATTCAAACGCAAAGCCGCACCCTCAAGTCCACCCAATGTGATCGGCTGATTGATGTCCACTGATGTCCGGAAATACTGATCGGTTCCATAACCAATACTGCCGTCGTAAGAAGGCTCCAATGTGGGAGATTTACTGACAAGATTAATGCTGCCCCCTGTTGAACCACGCCCACTATAAGCAGAAGCAGGACCTTTAGCGACCTCCACCTGCTCAAAGTTAAACGGATCACGTGTGTATCCTCCAAAGTCGCGTACCCCATCAATGAATAAATCGGTGCGCGCACTGAAACCCCGAATCGATAATTGATCTCCAGCAGGCGTACCCCCTTCACCTGCTTGAATACTGATACCGGGAACATTACGCAATACCTCACGTAGAGTCGTACTGCCTTGTGACTCCATGAGTTCCTGAGGAATGACTGCAATCGTTTGGGGAATATCGCGCAAGGGTTGCGTGTATTTTGGCGAAGACACTTCACCTGCTTTGAAGGTCTCTTTTTGTTCTTGCTGCCCCACCACCAAAACCTCCGACATGTCTTCGTCGTTGCTCTCTTGAGCCCAAGACAAACTCGGCACACCCAATGCCATAGCCCCGATTGCATTAACCGCTAAAGCGCCACTGACAAACGGATTAATCTTAGATTTTTGATGCGGCCTATTGCGTAATGCATTCTTACGATTCCAACTACGAACTACCTGCTCAAACTCACGCTGCTTACGTCTTTCCATTATGATTTCTTTCCTTTGGCTGGGGCGCTGGACGCTGACAGATCGCGGGCCGCACACTTTATCTGATTAAACTGTCTTTTTTAACACCCAATCTCCAGCAGCGGCATGCACCGTCACCAATCCTTCTTTAAACAACCAACCCACGGCCATCAGTAGCAGGGTTTGTGAACATTGACGCGCACATGCCATACGGCTCACACGCTCAATGCCTCCCCGCTGCTCTAATGCCGTAAGAATATTACCTGCTGTAATACTGATATCGATAATGCTCATCTTGCCTCCAAACTAAAGCGCACCGGAACATTGACCCATGATTCCAATTCCATACCACCTAACTGAGCGGGTAAGAATCGCCAATGCTTCACTGCTTTTAACGCGGCTTCGTCTAAAATTTTGCGTCCTGAACTTTTCTTAATTTCGATGTCACCGACAACACCTTCTTGGGTAACCAAAACACGAAGTAATACCACTCCTGACCATCCTTGCCTACGTGCAAATAAGGGATACACCGGAGCTGGATTGTTTAAATAGTCAGGCTTAGCTTCAGCGATAGCGCCTTGCTGAGGCGGATTGATTACCGGAGGCAATTCCTCTTCCGGCTCTTGCTTCTCCGGCTCAGGCTCTTCAATCACTTCAGGCAAGGCGTCCGTGGGATCTATCGCCATCATCAATTCTTCAGGTTCGATCATTTCCTCAATCACTGCATCAGGCTCTTCTTTGATAAAGACCATTTCAATACTGCTAGGTGCGGTTTGCACACCATATTGAGGCTGTTTAGGCGCTATGGCAAAGCCGATGAATAAGAACGAATGCACCACACTTGAAACTATCAGTGCAGAGCTAAAACTACCTCGACGGTTCATCACTCCCCTCCTTGATGCAAAATGTTGACATGCCTAGCGCCTGCTTGCCGGGATGCATCCATGATGTCGACAAACAATTTATAAGGCATGGCTTCGTCGCCTCGAATGAACACAGCCTTGTCTTTATCATCGGTCAAACGTTTTTGTATCAATGCCTGCAACGCCGCAAGTGTCACCGATTCTGAATTCACAAATACCGCACCCTCTTCATCCACACTCACAATCAAACGCTGATTCTGTGGATCATCGGCGGTGCTCGCCTTCGGTAAAGTTAAGCGCATCATAGGAGCCAACATCGAGGAGCTCAGCATAAAAAACACCAGCAATTGAAACACCACATCAATGAGAGGCGTCATTTCCACACTGAGCTGCAATCGTTTAGGCCGAAGCACTTCCATCACGCAGATACCGTCATCTTCCAGTCCCGGAACGGATCTTGTTCTTCTTTAATCGCATTCTTTTCGTGCTTTTTGAACACTTCATTCAATTCCAAAACGATCAGCTGCATTTGACGTGAAATTTTATCTGCCTGACTCTCAAAAGCGTGATAGGCCGCCATGCAAGGCAGTGCCACTAATAAACCAAATACTGTTGTCAGTAATGCTGCCCAAATACCTGAGGCCAAATCAGCAGGCTGCACCTGCCCTCCCAAACTTTCGATTTGATGAAAAGCCGTGACCAACCCCGTCACGGTGCCAAGCAACCCCAATAGCGGCGCCATATGCGTAATCGAAGCCAACACACGCAAACGGGCTTCAACTTTTTCCATAGCGTAGGCACACACACGTTGCAAGGCCTCTTCACGCTGTGCCCCTTTATCTAAATACTTCAGGTATTGAATGACTACCTGTGGAACTGGATGTCGCTGCTTTTGGCACCATTGTGCAATCGTCTGGACATCGCTCTCCATACATTTCAATTTCAGTTGGGCCAAAAAGCGATCGTAACGAAACCTCATTCGGGAAAAAAATACGGCACGTTCAACTAGAACCGCTAAACCTACAATCGAACACGCCAGCAAAGGCCACATCACAAAACTGCCTCGATTGAATAATTCCCAAAGACTTTGATCCCAAATCATCACTGTATCCTTCCTTCAATGCCTTCATCAGTGCCTTTCCCCTCAATCCCCCCGCATCGACATGCCAAACTCGCGTGTGTTTCATTTCCCGGAAAAGGCAGAAAAACTGTCCGTTTACACCGCCCGCATTTAAGCTCAAAACCCTTTGGAGTACGCTTAACGAGTAGCTTTCCACATTCACAACGAATCGATGCTGTTTCCATATTGTTCTTCACTCAACTGTTTAGAGACAAAAAAAGACGCCTCGGTTAAAACCGGGCGCTGGATGCGTGGATCTCTAGCCTCTGGTAGACAGATAAAAACTTAGGAAGGCTCCTGTGGTCAGGTGGCTTATTGCTCAGCTCTTATTGAGACTGAGTCTCAATTGAACATGAGTCTCATTTTACTCAAAAAATAGAGGGAGTCAATAAAAAATTTAGATCAGTACAGGTACCGCATAAATTCTTGTAGGAACGATAGGGTCTTTAAGTCGCGCATGCGGTCTACATAAACATTGCCGAGTAAGTGATCACACTCATGTTGAATGACTCGCGCAAAAAAACCGGCTGCTGAAATCTTAATCTTTTCGGCTTTTCGGTTGTAGGCTTCAAGTTCTAAGGTTTGAACACGCGGCACTAATCCCCGCAAATCAGGAATACTCAGGCACCCTTCCCAATCATCCACAAATGTTTCTGATTTGCGCAAGATGCGCGGATTGATCAAAACAGTAAGCGGCACAGGCGCTTCTTTGGGATAGCGTTGATTCTCTTTGACTTCAATCACCGCAATCTGCTGATTCACATGAACTTGTGGCGCAGCCAACCCCACGCCATCATACTCATGCATGGTCTCGATCATATCATCGATAAATTGCTGCATCTTTTTTGAGGTAATGACCTCCTTAGCCACAGCCTCTGAGGGTGTGCGCAATACGGGATGCCCGAGACGTGCAACTTTTAAAATGGCCATTTTCTCTCCTACTAAGCTCGCGATTGGGTTAATTCTGCATAAAAAACTGAGGCTTTATTATAGGGGCGACGCCTATCCCTTGCAAGACAGCCACCCGTCGTCTACCATAGAGCCCATTATGAAACCGATTCAGCAAGACCCTACAGAATTGCTATTAGAAGCCATCGCAAAGGAAAGGCCTCAGGATGCCAACGCGCTGCGTAAGCTCAAGAGCCGTGTTGCCGCCCAGAGTAAGACATCCCTTGTGCGCAATGACGCGGTCATGACTTTATACCGCCAACAGGTAGCCAATGGCACACGGACCAAAGATCCTGATCTTGAGGGCATTTTACGTTTAAACCGCATTCGCTCAGAATCAGGCATCGCCACAGTCACCGTGATCACTAAACCTTTTCCATGTCCTGGCCGTTGTGTGTATTGCCCCACTGAAGCGCGTGCTCCCAAAAGTTATTTAACCAACGAACCTGCTGTGCTCCGTGCATTGCGCAATGATTATGATCCTTATTTGCAAACCTTCAATCGTTTACTTGCTTTGCAAGAAACCGGCCATCCCACGGACAAAATTGAATTGATTGTTAAAGGGGGCACTTGGTCATTTTATGACGAAGCCTATCAATTTTGGTTTGTGCGACGTTGTTTAGATGCAGCCAATGCATTTGCATTAGATTCAGAAACAGCCAATGCAGTTAGCGAAGATGACGAGTTCCCAAAGTCTAGCGAGCATGAGTTTGAGCAACATGTAGCCGCAGAACAAATCAATGAAACCGCATTAGCACGCATTATCGGCATCACCATCGAAACGCGGCCCGACTATGTGGATGCAGAAGAAATTATCCGCCTACGCAAACAAGGTGTGACACGTGTGGAAATGGGCGTTCAATCTTTAGAAGACAAAGTTTTGGATTTAATGGTGCGCGATCATGGTACAGCCGAAACGCGCGATGCCACAGCTTTGCTAAAAGAGGCCGGCCTGAAAGTGGCGTATCATCTAATGCCGAACTTGCCCGGCGCTACACCCGCCTCGGATGAAGCTTCCATGAAGGGGTTGTTTGATAATCCTGCGTATCGACCTGATACCATGAAAATCTATCCCTGTGTTGTTGTCGAATCCGCCGAATTGCATGAATGGTTTAAGGATGGGCGTTATGAAACCTATGATGACAACACGCTTGTCGAATTATTGATTGCGATGAAGCAACATGCGCCACCGTATTTACGCATCGAACGTGTGATTCGCGATATCCCTTCTACTTCTATTGAGGGGGGCTGTCAGTTTACTAACTTGCGTGAAGAAGTGCACAAACGTATGCGCGAACGCGATGTGAAATGTCAGTGCGTGCGTTGTCGCCAAGTACGGCACGATGCACCGAATGATTTTGAATTAATCGAACGTAAGTTTGAAGCTTCGGGGGGTATTGAATACTTTTTGAGTTTTGAAAGCCCCTCAACCGATCAGCTAGCCTCACTTTTACGGTTACGGATCCCCGCTGCCCATATCCATAAAACACCCGCACCTTTACCTGCACTAGAAGGCGCTGGACTCATTCGAGAATTGCATGCTTACGGCCAGCATTTACCACTGCATAAACAAGCTACAGATGCGGTGCAACACAAAGGTTATGGTTCGCAATTAATTGAACGCGCTGAAGCCTTAATGAAGGAGCATGGTTTAAAGAAATCGGCCATCATTGCGGGAGTGGGTGTGCGTGAATACTATAAGCGCTTCGGCTATGCGCTTGATGATACGTACATGGTCAAACACCTAAGCTAGCAGATATAAACCTAAGTCAATCCAGACACAAAAAAGCCCCGCTTCTCAGCGAGGCTTTTTCTTGTCAACGAGTTCAATCTGACTTAATTTACAAGTTTGTTCTCTGGACGACGCGGTGGATCATTCTTCGGACGCTCAGGTGCTGGCGGATTGACACTAAACGTCTCTACCAGCTCTTTATTGATTTCAGCGAACTTAGGATCCTCATCCTCTGAAGCCACAATCGCTCCGATTGGACATTCTGGCAAACACAACCCACAGTTAATACAGACATCGGGGTCGATAATCATAAACTCTTTGCCTTCGTACTCCCCCGGATGGATACATTCCACTGGACATACAGTCGCACAAACTGCGTAACGCTCACCCACACAACCTTCAACAATCACATACGACATACTCGTTGACCTCCTGACGATTTGTTCTTTTGACGCTGGCTTCTATAGCTAGCTTGAAAAACATCATAACGTTTCTAGCTGAATATGCAAGCCCTTGTGTCGCATAAGTGCTTATTTTACAAGTATTAAGATTCAGTCTGAATAAGACTAGGGTTTGAAGGTAATACGTATACGCCCGTATTCATTTCCTAAACTGTCTAAAGCGATAAAATCACTCGCGCTTTTATGGTTCACCACCAAATGGGCTTCGTGGTTCAATAACCGCACTTCCCGTTCTATAGGATATATGCGCGCCATCTCTGGATTATCGGGGTGTTGCATACGAATATGGGACACTTTCGACAAGGGATGCATAAAGAAGGCTTTAAGCGGTGGGTCTTCTGAGATTTTCGCATCGTGAATATACCGTTTGCCATTAATTTGCACAGTAAAGTGATGCAGCTCATCGCGCGACTCGGCAAAAACAGAGGTCGCAAACAAAAATACGGAGAACGCTAAACTCAATTTGAACATACGTTGCATGTTAGTGAACATCGTAGGCCGTGTTTCGGTATAATTCAAGCATGCAAACGAATCACTTCCCTCTCAAAAAATTAGCGAGTCCCTGTCTAGCGCGACTAGCCTTTAGCCTTGTACTGCTTTCTGGCTGTAGTTCACGCATGGTAGTCAATCAATCTTATGTGGATTTGCGCTCACAGCCATTTTCGATAGCACAAGCGGGGATACAGGATCCTCATCAAGAAACTCAATTACTGTACGGTGAACCGGTTCACATCATAAAAACCCAAA
>JAJDCC010000207.1 GCA_029261015.1 Candidatus Omnitrophota bacterium
AGCGTCATTAAATCATCAAGCAGTAGACGCATGCGTGCGGAGGCCTTAACAATGCGGTTTAGCATCCCAACACCTTCTTCGTCTAACACCGATGCATAATCATCAACTATGATGCCAGAAAAGTTTTCAATAGCCCTCAGCGGTTCTTTGAGGTCATGTGTGGTGATATAAAGCATAGTTTGAAGCTCTTTGTTTTTATTAGCGACATCCATTTCGGACTTTTCAAGTTCTTGAGTGCGTAAGTGCACCTTGTGTTCAAGTCCAGTGTTCAACTCAATTAAAGTATCTGTCATGGCATCAAAGGATCGGGCAAGTTCTCCAATTTCGTCGGATGCTTTTCTGATAGACGGATTGGTCTGCGTGTTCATTTTTCCATCAGCAATGCGCTTAGCTTCAGCGTTGAGTGTCAGTATGGGTTTAGATATGGAGCGGCTGATGATTAAAGAAAGTAGTAGGACAAGAGATAAGGTGCCAAAGCCTATCCAAATAAAGCTTTGCTGTGCTTTTTTTAACGGAGCAAAGAGGGTACTGAAAGGGATTCTCTCTAGTAGAATCCAATAGCGATCTGGATGAGCAGTATCATAATAAATCTTACGCCATAAGCGCACTTCTTGATCTTCAATGTCTTCATGCCAGCGAAAAGCTTCCTGTTCTAGGTTTTGTTCAAGTTCTGGCTGTTCCTCGAATAAGGATACAGAAGAGAATTCATTTTCAGGTGTTGTGGGCGAATATAAAAAATAGCCATTTTGATCCAATAAGGACAGGTTCATCTGATGATTAGGGTTAATCAATTCCAGGAGCTTTCGTGCAAAGATATTGGAAATAAGTGCTCCCTGAAAAGATTGATCTGTCTCAGAATAAATAGGAAGACCTATACGCAACACGGGTGTGTGAGGGACTTGTATTTTTCCGTATTCTTCATTCAATTCAATAGTAGAAACATAAGTCTCACCGGGTTGGGTATTTAAAATGGATTGGAAATAAGGGCGATGGTATTTATTTTGGAGACGCTCTTTGGGGGTGACAGAGGTCATTTCTCCTGACATTTCCACACGGACAACTTCTGTACCTGCTTTATCTAAATAGCGCAGTTGGAAAGTATCTGGAGAAAGCTGAATGATTGAAGAAAATATCGTTGCTAAGCGAGTGTGCCAAAGAGCAAGGGTGCTTTGATCCAGCGGGTCAATTCCCGTGGGGGTAGCCCGAATGATGCCTTGGATAGGCGGAAAATAATTAATCATCTCAAGGCGTGAAATGTGGTTCTCTAGATAGGTATGGATCAGTTTGGCTTTATTGGCCAAGAGTGAGTTTTTCTCTTGGAAAGCTTGCTGTCTGATGGTGTTGAGTGTGCTGTTGTAGGTGAGCCAGCCAGCAATAGCCGTGGGGATGAGCGATGCCAATAGAAAAGACAGGATGATTTTTGCGCTCAGTTTCATATGTAGAATACTATCCCAAAATATCCCAAATTATAATTAAAAGTTTTTTAAGAGCCTATGTGCTCTGTAAACTCTCTCCCATGTTTTAGCCAGACGCGATACAATAACGGTGATGAGTACAGCAGAACAAGCACAAGAAGGGCTTATTTGCGCCTACCGCCTTGATGGTCAAGGGGGCGGTGTTGCTTTAGGTTGGAAAGATATCAATAATCTGGTGACATCGAGCAGTACTCCTGCCTGGGTTCACCTAGACTATGTCACAGATTCGGCTCAAGAATGGTTGCGAAATAAGGCGAATATCCACCATCTTGTGTGTGAGTCTTTTTTGGCTGAAGACACAAGACCGCGCAGTGTCATGACGGAGAATGGTTTATTGGTCATATTGCGGGCTGTGAACATGAATCCGGGCGCAGAGCCTGACGATATGGTTTCTCTTCGAATGCTGATTTCAGCAGAGCGAATCATTACGCTGAGACATCGCAAGGTGACTGCCATTAATGATTTGCGGGAGGATCTTGAAGAAGGCTATGGGCCTACAGGTGCCGGTGATTTCTTGGCAAAACTGGCAGGACGTATGGTGTTTCGCATGGCTGATGTGCTGAGCAATATGGATGATTTGGTGGATGACCTTGAAGATTCTGTGCTGACGATGCACAGTCGAGAGTTGCGGCCAAAATTGTCTGATGTGCGTAGGCAAATCATCCGTATGCGGCGTTATTTGGCTCCACAGAGGGATACGTTACTTCAGCTGCAGAATGAGCGTGTAGATTGGATGCTGGAACTCGACAGGATTCATCTTAGAGAAATGTGCGATCGCACAACACGGTATGTCGAAGATCTAGATGCGGCACGGGACCGGGCGGCTGTGACCCAAGAAGAACTGACCAGTTTATTGGCTGAGCGCATGGAAAAGACCATGTATGTGCTTTCGATTGTGGGTGCTATTTTCCTGCCGTTGGGTTTGCTTACCGGGCTGCTGGGCATTAATGTTGGAGGGATGCCTGGTGTCGATGATCCGATGGCTTTTACCTGGGTGTGTGTGATTCTTGTAGTTTTGGCCATGCTGGAAGTGTGGTTGCTTAAAAGAAAAAATTGGTTCTGATATGGGGAAAACGAAGCCGTATTTACTGCTTTTGCTGCTCTTGGGCGTTGTGATCTTTACTGTGCAGAACTATGCCATTGTTGAGGTGGCTTTTTTAGGGTGGTCTTTTAGGACAAGTCGTGCCATCCTCATTTTTTCTGTATTGGTTATCGGTATCCTTGTGGGTTGGCTCACTTCAGGAAGAATGAAGCTCAAATGAAAAAAGCAGTTTACGGTATCGTGAGCGGACTGTTTTTGGTTGCGCTCCTTATCCCCAATGCCTTTGCGCAACAGCAGGAAAAGCAGGTGACCGTTCCGGTTGCGATTCAAAAACAACTCGATCAAGTTGAAAACAGATTAGACGTGGCGATTGAGCACTATGAAGGCGCCACGCAAGACCTTTTAACCAACCAAAAGCCGCTACCGTTAAGTGTGCACCTTGTTTTAGTGTTAGCAGGGGGACTTTTGGGGCTGTTGCTTTTGCGGATATTCAAAAAGCGATTGGATCAGTTACTCACTAAAGCCGATGCGATTCGAGAAAGTGATGCGCGGTTAAGAGCAAAAACCGTATCCCAGCTATTCTATTGGTTGGGTATTGTCTGCATTGTGGGTAGCATGATTTACATGAGCTTAGGGGCTTTAGGCGTGAATTTGGCCCCGGTTGTGGCTGGTGTTGGGGTGCTGGGGTTGGCTTTGGGTTTTGGTGCGCAGTCATTGGTTAAAGATGTCATTAATGGCATTTTTATCCTCCTTGAAGATCAGTATCATGTGAATGATGTGATCAGTGTGGGCGATTTATCCGGGCTGGTTGAACAGGTGAATCTGCGTGTGACGGTATTGCGTAATTTAGAAGGTCAAGTCATTTATATCCCTAATGGGGAGATCAAAACGGTTAAGAACATGACGAAAGGTTGGTCGCGTGCTGTTTTGGATATTGGCGTGGCCTACAAAGAAAATGTGGATCGCGTGATTCAAATCATGAAAGATCTGGGCGCTGAGCTGAGACAGGATGCTCATTTTGGTCGACTGATGATAGAAGACGTCGAAGTGCCAGGATTGAATTCATTTGATGATTCTCAAGTGACCATTCGGTGTATGATTAAAACCATTCCTACCAAACAATGGGAAGTGGCCCGGGAGTTTCGTAAGAGACTCAAAAGTAAGTTTGATGAACTGGGTATTGAAATACCTTTTCCGCATCGTTCTCTATACTGGGGTGAGGGGCAAAAAGAACTGTTCCACAAAATTGCCACTAAAAGCTCTAATTGAGCAGGCTAATCTCCAATTCACATCATTAACCTATCCAAGAATATGCGCACAGCATTACGCAAACTGGAGCAAGCTCCTTCAGCTTTCATCCTTTTATTAGGCTATGCACTGCTGTTTCTTGTGTGGTGGGCGGATTATAAATTAGGCTATCAGTTAAGTGTCTCTTTATTCTATTTGTTGCCGATTGTGCTTGTGACCTGGGGTGTCGGTAAGAAGAATGGGCTTTTGATTGTTTTTATCAGTACGTTAGCTTGGTTGTATGCAGATTTGCTTGCGGGCCATACGTATACTTATGCGGCCATTCCGTATTGGAATGCTGTGATGAGAGCCGGTTTTTTCTTGAGTGTGTCTTTGCTGATTGCGCAACTGCAGGTGGCACTTAGAAGAGAGCGTTTGTTATCCCGTATGGATGTATTGACAGGTCTGTCTAACAGTCGAGCTTTTTATGAGCTTGTCGAGCAGGAGCAGCAGCGTGCCAAAAGATACCAGAGGGTGTTCTCCTTAGCGTATATTGATTTGGATGATTTTAAAGATGTGAATGATGAGAAAGGGCATCACGAAGGTGACCGCGTCCTCATGACAGTGGCTAAACTCCTCACTCAGAATCTCAGGAGTGTCGATAAGGCAGCTCGATTAGGGGGTGATGAATTTGCGATCCTTTTTCCTGAAACAACACGAGAAGGTACTTTGCGGATTTTGGGAAAAATAAGAGACATTCTGAATTCAAAGATGGATGAAATGGATTGGCCCATCACGCTGAGTGTAGGGGCTGTGGTGTTTCATCAAGTGCCGGACACGGTAGCGGAAATAGTGAAGCAAGCGGATACTTTAATGTATAAAGCCAAGAAACACGGTAAAGATCAAATCATGTGCGAAGAGTATCTCTGATGAGCGCAAAGACGAAAAGACGATTCCTCTTAGGACGAGGCGTACTATTCTGGTTTTCTTCTTTTCTAGGATT
>JAJDCC010000208.1 GCA_029261015.1 Candidatus Omnitrophota bacterium
TGTGAATGGCAATATTGTCAAAGAAACCGATCCGATCAAACGAGCCAAACTCATTGCCGATACCGCTGATGCCAAGCGTACGCGTATGAAGAATGTGTGTTTGCACTGTCACACGCCGGATTATGTGAATGGTTTTTACAAGCAGTACGATGATTTAGTGATTCTCTACAACGAAAAATTTGCTAAGCCTGGTAAGAAAATTGTGGAAGCTTTGCGTGAAAATGATTTGATTACGGCGACGCAATTCGATGAAGAAATTGAATGGACATGGTTCTATCTCTGGCATCACGAAGGCCGACGTGCACGTCACGGGGCATCGATGATGGCTCCTGACTACACACACTGGCACGGTATGTATGAAGTCGCAGAGCGCTTCTATATGGAATTGATTCCGCAAGCGCGTGAGATTGCGCACGAGGCTGAAGAGCATGGCAGATTAACTGAGGCAGCTGCAGTGACGCAAGTGATTGATGGCATCTTAGCGCGGCCTGAACACAAATGGTTTGTCGAGGGCGCCGAAGACCAAGCACGTAAGATCCGTGAAGCGATGGAAAAGCGCTATGGTCAAGGCGGCGCGAAAGAATAAGATGAAACGTAGAGACTTTCTCAAACTACTCAGTATGGCCGGATACGGTATGGTGGCTTTCTCTTGCGCCGATAAGGATAAAGCCGAGCAGATGGCTAATGATGCGGCCAAATATCTGGGTGATGATGCGGTGAAGTGGAGTAAAGCGCCTTGTCGTTTTTGCGGCACAGGATGTGGTGTTGAAGTGGCGGTTAAAGAAGGCAAAGCCGTTGCCGTGCGTGGTGATTTAGCCTCACCGGTCAACAAAGGGCTCTTATGTGTTAAAGGGTATCACTTGCCGGCCTTTTTGTATGGCAAAGACCGTTTGGTCTATCCTCAGCTGCGTAATGCTAATGGGGGTTTTGACCGTATCAGTTGGGATGAAGCGCTTGATCTGATTGCTGAGAAATTCGGGACCGCTCTTAAAGAACACGGTCCTGATTCAGTTGCGGTTTATGGTTCCGGGCAGTGGGCCATTTTTGATGGGTATGCTGCGCTTAAGTGGACCAAGGCGGGTTTACGTTCTAATAATATTGATCCGAATGCGCGTTTGTGTATGGCCAGCGCGGTCATGGGTTTTGTGACTCAGTTTAAGAGTGATGAGCCGATGGGGTGCTATGAAGATTTTGAAGCCGGAGATGATTTTATCCTCTGGGGCAATAACATGGCCGAAATGCATCCGGTGCTTTTCAGCCGCATTCTTGAAAATAAACGCAAGAATCCTAGTGTTCGAATTATTGATATCGGAACGCGTTGGACCCCGACGTCTGATTATGCAGACACTTTTTTGCAAATGGAGCCTGGATCAGATCTGGCTTTAGCGAATGGCATTCTCAATTTGTTGGTGCAACAAGGTAAGGTGGATCAGGCTTTTATTGAAGAGAATGTGATTTTTAAGCGGGGGATTGAAGACCTTGCGCAGATTGGGTATGGCAGTTTTGGTAAAGATGCTGAGCGCTATACATTTAAAGATAAAGGACAAAATTCCAGTTTTGAAGAATTCGCTGAATTCCTAAAAACATACACTCCTGCGTATGTTGCTCAAATCACGGGTATTCCAGAAACGCAAATTAAGAATCTAGCTGATATTTATGGCAATCAAAAACGTGGCACAGTGAGTTTGTGGTGTATGGGAGTGAATCAACATACACGCGGTACATGGATGAATAACCTCATCACCAACATCCACTTAGTGACAGGAAAAATCAGTCGTCCAGGCAATAACCCATTCAGTTTGACCGGTCAACCCTCAGCATGTGGCACGGCGCGTGAAGTGGGTACCTTAGCCAATCGTTTGCCGGCTGATATGTTGGTGACTAAACCCGAACATCGTGCCAAAGCCGAGAAAATATGGAAGGTTCCACCGGGGACGATTCCTGCCAAACCAGGTTACCACGCAGTGGATATGTTTCGGGCTCTATCGCGAGGGGATGTTAAGGCCATGTGGATTCAAGTCACTAACCCTTGGGTGACCATTCCTAATCTCAACCGGATCGAACGCAAACCGAATGATGGTCGCTTTATCGTGGTGAGCGATATTTATCCAACGCCAACGACAGCCAATGCAGACCTTATTTTACCTTCTGCAGCTTGGATTGAGCGTGAAGGTATGTTTGGTAATTCTGAGCGAAGGACGCAACACTGGAATCAATTGGTTGATCCTCCAGGTGAGGCTAAAGAAGATGCTTGGCAAATCATGCAAGTGGCAAAGCGCATGGGGATGGGGCATTTATTTCCATGGCCGGAAGATGATTGGCACAAAGCCATGTTTGAAGAGTACCGCAGTTTTGGCTTAGGAATCGGAAAAGATTTGGCGAGTTATGAACAACTTAAAGAAACGCGTGGAATGGTTTGGCCGGTAGTGGACGGTAAAGAGACCCTCTATCGCTATGCTGCTGGGTATGATCCTTATGTGAAGAAGTCGAAGGGAGTCCACTTCTACAAAGCTAAGGATTATGGCGAAAAAGCCGCGGTGTGGTTACGGCCTTATCATCCACCGGCCGAGATGCCGGATCAAGAGTACCCTTTCTGGTTATGTACCGGGCGCGTTTTGGAGCATTGGCATACGGGTTCGATGACGCGTCGTATTCCGCAATTGCATCAGGCGGTGCCGCGAGCGTATGTTGAGATCAATCGCGCTGATGCTAGCAAGATAGGTGTGAAGTCAGGAGATCGTGTGAGGATTGTTTCACGACGGGGTAAAGTGGAGTTGCCTGTAGATATTGATGGACGTGGGCGGCCACCGCGAGGCACGCTGTTTGTTCCGTTCTTTGATGAACACACATTAATCAATAAAGTCACGCTTGATGCGATGGATAATATCAGTAAGCAACCTGATTACAAAAAGTGTGCGGTTCGGATTGAAAAGGTATGAACGCCAAACGCACGACGTTAAGTGTGCTTATTTTGATCAGTGCCGTGGGTTTGGTAGCAGCGCAAAACTCCTCGCAGGATAAAATTGAAGTCCCCGGTAGTGAAGGGCGCTTTAAAAGTTCGGCCACCGAGAGAGCGCAAAGGCGCGCATATAATGGTGCCCCTCCAGTAATTCCTCACGAACCCTTTGGTGCTGCATGTGTGGCTTGTCATACAGGGACTGGTGTTGAGGTGCCTGGTATTGGTTTTTCACCGCCATCGCCTCACGGAGAGACACCAGGCATGACCCATATGAGTCGGTGCCAACAGTGCCATGTGTTTCAAGATTATACGGCGATTCCGTTTACAGAAAGTGTATTTGAGGGCTTAGAACAAGATTTGCGTCAAGGAGACAGGCTTTATCCGGGCGCACCCCCTGTGATTCCTCATCGTGTATTCATGCGAGAAAGCTGTTTGTCATGCCATTCAGGGCCACAAGCTCGAGAAGAAATCCGCACATCACACCCAGAACGCACACGATGTTTGCAATGCCATGCAATCGGTGTTGCCAATACAGATGTCTCCCCACAAATAAAAGCATTGAGTCCCGGACTGATTGAATAAGAGGAATAACGGGCTCGCTTTTAGTCGCAATTAAAGAGATAATACGGGAGCCATAAAAAATGGTTCCCATCTCCGAGCCTAGACACCTAAACCCAAGGTACGGTGGTTAGGCCGATCTCGATGTAGAGATAAGGGTTAAATTGGAAACGATTTAGCCTCCCGTGTTTGGAAAGGAGACTGGCAATATTCAAGTACCACTGACCAGTTCTCCGTCTATCCACAGGGGAACTGTTTTTTTATCTGTGTACATGAAACAGATTTATGGCGAAAGTCTACAAATGAGGATGTCATGAAAAGTCCAACAATTATTCAAGGTGGTATGGGTGTCGGGGTTTCGCATTGGAAACTCGCACGCGCTGTTTCACTTTGCGGACAATTAGGCGTAGTTTCTGGGACCGCACTGGATATGGTGTTTGCGCGTCGTTTGCAGGATGGCGATCCAGATGGAGATTTGCGTCGCGCGGTGGATCAATTTCCCATCAAAGAGATTGCGCAGCGCGTGTGGAATCGGTATTTCATCGAGGGAGGTAAAGCCCCCGATGCATCCTATAAAAATGTGCCGATGTTTTCTATCGCACCGACTCGCGATTTATTAGAGCTGACTGTTTTAGCCAATTTTGTCGAAGTGTTCCTGGCCAAAGAAGGTCATAAGGGTATTGTGGGTATCAACTTTCTTGAAAAGATTCAGTTGCCTTTGCTGCCATCCATTTTTGGAGCGATGTTGGCTGGGGTGGACTATGTGTTGATGGGGGCAGGGATCCCAAGAGACATCCCGCAAGTACTGGATCGTTTTGCTCAGCTTGAGCCGGCATCATTGAAAGTCTTCGTTGAAGATGCAGACAAAAATAATGATGTGCGTACGCATTTAGACCCTGAGACCTTTCTTGGAGATCAGCGTGTGTTTATGAAACGCCCTAAATTCATTGCTATCATTGCTTCAGCTACGTTGGCAATGACATTGGCCAAAAAGGCTTCGGGGCGTGTGAATGGTTTTGTGATTGAAGGCCCTACAGCCGGTGGGCACAATGCCCCTCCACGCGGTAATTTAGAACTCAATGAGCGGGGTGAGCCGCTTTACGGTGATCGTGATCAAGTGGATTTGGATAAAGTAAAGCAGCTGGGTTTGCCTTTTTGGTTAGCCGGTTCTTATGGTGCAGCAGGACGTTTACAAGATGCTTTAAATGTAGGGGCACACGGCATTCAAGTGGGCACGGCATTTGCTTTTTGTGAAGAGTCTGGTTTGGATGAGGTTTATAAGGACGATGTGATTCGCCAAGTCCTGAAAGGAGAGGTAGATGTGTTTACCGATCCGCGTGTCTCTGCATCGGGTTTTCCGTTTAAGGTGGTGAGTGTTGAGGGGACCTTGTCTGATGCTGCGGTGCACGATGAGCGCGAACGTTTGTGTGATTTGGGGTATCTCAGGCATGTGTATCAGCGTCCTGACGGAAAGATCGGTTATCGCTGCCCTGGTGAGCCCGTCGATGTGTATGTGAAAAAAGGGGGCAAGGCAGAAGAGGCTTGTGGGCGTAAGTGTTTGTGTAACGGCCTTGTGTCTGCAATTGGACTTCCTCAGCATAGGAAAAATGGTTATGAGGAACCGGCATTGCTGACAGCTGGCGATACACTCAAGTCGATTGGACAGTTTCTTCCCGAAGGCCAATCGCGCTATTCTGCAGAAAATGTCATCGAATTGTTGTTACAAAAAGTTGAAGGAGCTCATGCTCGTTGATCCTTTTGGTCGTCGCATTACGTATCTGAGAGTATCGGTTACGGATCGCTGTAATTTGCGTTGCGTGTATTGCATGCCTGCAGAAGGGGTGAAGTTTTTACCGCGTAAAGAAATCCTCAGTTATGAAGAACTGGTGGGTATTGCAAAAGTAGCGACAGGATTGGGGATAGAGCATATTCGCTTAACGGGAGGTGAGCCTCTGGTGCGCGAAGATTTGCCTGAATTGATTGAGCAATTGGCGCGTCTTGAAGGATTGAAAGATTTATCGCTGACGACCAATGGTGTTCTGCTTGATAAGAAAGCAAAGGCATTGGCACAAGCAGGATTAAAGCGCATTAATATCAGTTTGGATACGCTTAGGCCAGAACGCTTTCAATCGATTGCACGCTTTGGGGCAGCCGAAGATGTGAATCGCGGGATTGAAGCGGCATTGAGTGCGGGTTTGACTCCAGTAAAACTCAATATGGTGGTTTTGCGTGGAGTGAATGATGATGAGTTGGTTGAGTTGGCGCGTCTGACTTTGGATCAGCCCATTCATGTTCGCTTCATTGAATTGATGCCGCTTGGCGAATATTTTACGCCCGAACGTTTGATGCCTGCTGAGGAGATACTGCAGCGATTAAGCGCCCTAGGCGAGTTGAGGCCTGGCGTGCATCCGGGTGGTTGTGGTCCGGCTGAGATTTATCAGTTTGAAAAAGCACAAGGGACGATTGGCGTGATTGGTGCCATCAGTCGTATTTTTTGTGCTAAGTGTAATCGTATGCGTTTGACATCGACAGGAAGGTTGCGGCCTTGTTTGGATGATGAAGCATCGATGGATTTAAAGCCTGCTTTACGTCCGCATATTGATGAAGTGAAATTGGCAGAATTGATACGCGCAACAGTTGCAGTAAAACCAGAAAAACATGCGATGGTGGGACGAGAATCAGGCTCTACCCGATTCTGCATGTCCGGCATCGGCGGCTAAAAAGGGGACAGTCACCTTTTTTGAAGGCCCATAAATCAAGCATTTTTACAGAAAGCATTGAGATGAGTGAACTTTCCCATATTAATGAAGACGGTGAAGCCCAGATGGTGGATGTATCGCGTAAACCAGCCACACTACGCATTGCCAAGGCATCGGGATATATTTCGATTGCGCCCGATGTGATTAAACTCATTCGCGCACATCAAATGAAAAAAGGTGATGTGGTGATTGTGGCTAAAATTGCAGGGATTCAAGCGGCAAAACGCACCTCAGATCTGATCCCTTTATGCCATCCGCTTCCACAAACGCATGTTGAAATTGAGTGTAAGATTGAGAAAAACGGTATTGCAATCAGCGCAATATCCAAAACAACAGGGCCTACAGGTGTTGAGATGGAAGCCCTCACAGCTGTGTCGGTCTGTGCGCTGACTTTATATGACATGTGTAAAGCAGCGGACCCTGCAATGGAAATAGGGTCGATTCATTTAGATGAAAAAACGGGTGGCAAGGCCCCTTACAAAAGAGATGTTTAAGTCATGCAAGCAGCCATAGTAACGATCAGCGATACACGGTTTGAAAAAACCAATCCTGATACGACGACCGACCTACTCAGGGGATTATTAGAAGCGCAAGATTACGATGTTGCACATACCGCGTTGATTCCTGATGTGCGTATGGTGATTGAGAATACTTTGACAGAATTGGTGGACCAGCAAGAATTGGATGTGATTTTAACTACAGGCGGTACTGGATTAGGTCCGCGTGATGTGACTCCTGAAGCGACCCTGAGTGTGATCGAAAAAGAAGCCCCTGGTTTAGTAGAAGCGGTGCGATCGCAAACAGCGCAGAAAACACCTATGGCCTGGCTATCACGTGCCGTAGCGGGTGTGCGTCAAAAAACGCTGATCATCAATTTACCTGGAAGTCCAAAAGGCATTCAAGAATCGATGCAAATTTTATTTCCGCTGATGAAACATGCGCAGGCAATGTTGCGTGGCGGCGGTCATGATTAGTGTTGAAGAAGCTTGGCAAAAAATTGCCGACTCAGCCAGTCCTTTAGAATCAGAGTGGGTGAGTTTGGCCGAATTAGAAAATCGCACAGCTATTCTCGCAGAGCCAGTCATAGCTCCGATTTGTTTGCCTCCTTTTGATAATTCCGCAATGGACGGTTATGCCCTCAATAGTGCAGCCACTCAATCTGCGACAGAAGAACAGCCTACTGTATTGTCAGTGCAGGGTGAAATGGCTGCAGGCGATGCGCCAAATAAGTCCCTATCTTCCGGAACTGCCATGCAAATCATGACAGGAGCTGCTGTGCCTGAAGGTGCGGATGCAGTACTGGCATTAGAAGAAGGCCGTTTGCGTAATGGGCATGTTGAAATCCGCCAGCCAGTCAGTGTAGGCAAACACATTCGCAAACGCGGTGAGGATGTGCAACAAGGGGCGGTTTTATTAGAAGCTGGCAGGCGTTTGAATGCGCAAACGTTATCGTTATTATCCAATAGTGGTGTGGCCAAGGTGAAGGCATACCGTCAGCCGCGTGTGAGTGTCTTGGCAACGGGGAGTGAATTATTGCCTGTGGGGGAAACCTGGGTGCCCGGTAAAATTTTTGACAGCAATCGCATTGCTTTAAAACGATTATTAGCCAGCTCTGACAGTTTAGTGACGGATGCGGGCATTGTGGCCGATGACCCCGTTGCGATCAAACAAGCGATTGAGCAGCAGCGTGATGCCGATGTGATTCTACTATCAGGAGGAGTGTCGGTAGGCTCACATGATTATGTTAAGGATGTGCTAAAAGACTTAGGGATGGAAACGGTCTTTTGGCGTGTCAAAATGAAACCTGGAAAACCACTTTTATGCGGTCGATTAGGTAAGACATGGGTGTTTGGCTTGCCTGGAAATCCTATTTCGTGTGTGGTGGGTTATGTGGTGTTTATTGAACCTTTGTTGAGGCGCATGCAAGGTGAGTTGGATGCAGCATTGCGTGTGAACAAAGCGCAACTGACGCAGGACATAATTCCCAAAGGGGATCGACGGCATTACCGTACCGCATGGTTAGAGCCATCGGATCAAGGGGTGATGCAAGTGACCCCTACGGCCAAGCAAGGTTCGGCCATGATGCATTCATTGGCAGCAGCCAATAGTTTTTTGGTGGTGCCAGAAGAAGCATCCGTAATGAACGCCGGAGATCTAGTAGACGTTCTTCCATTTAGGGGATAAAAAGGTGACTGTCCCCTTTTTTATATGAAGGCATAATGACACGACTGATCTATGTTTCAGGAACATCCAATAGCGGCAAGACCACGTTGATAGAACGTTTGATTCCTAAATTGCGTCAACGAGGACTTAAAGTAGGGACCATGAAGCACACCCATAAAGGATTTGAAGTGGATCGAGAGGGCAGCGACAGTCATCGCCATCAAGAGGCAGGGGCGTTAGCCGTGGGACTGATTGGTCCAGAAGGCAGTGCGTTTTTTTGGAAGTCCACCGAGATTAACTCAGCAGAGCAAATGCTGGCACACATGCCGCCCCATTTGGATTTGGTATTGGCAGAAGGTTTCAAGCAGGCAGAAGGGTGCAAAATTGTCTTAGGCAGTAGCGCCGATGCTCCTTGCAGTATCCAGGGAGAACACATTCAAGTCAGTGTGCTTCCAGATCAACTGACTAAAAGTGATTGGGATCTGTTGATTCAATTTTGTCAGGCGACGGATGCAAATTAAAGTGCTGTGTTTTGCTCAACTCAAAGAGGCCCTAGGCGAACAATTAGAGTTCACATTGGAGGCCCCTCATACAGCAGAAACTCTGCGGGCAGGATTGATCACGGGGTGGCCACAGCATCAAGCCATGATTCAATCTTCTCGTATTGCGGTGAACTGTGAATATGTTGCAGAAGGACAAAGTATTCAACCCAATGATGAAGTGGCACTCATTCCTCCAGTGAGCGGGGGATGAACTATTTAACCCAGCAACCCATCAATATGGATACTTGGAACACGGTAATGTATGACGGAACCGATGGTGCCGGTGTGACTTTTAGTGGTGTTGTGCGGCGAATGGAAAAAGGTGAAGCGATTGAAGGACTGTACTATGAAGCCTATGCTTCCATGGCAGAAAAAACACTGCATCGATTAGTGGATGAAGCCAAGCGCCGCTGGTCATTGAGTCATGTGCAGATTCAACACCGTATTGGTTGGATTCCTGTGGGTGAAGCGTCGGTGTTTATTGGCGTGCAATCTCCTCACCGTAAAGAAGCTTTTGAAGCCTGCAGGTATCTCATCGATACGATTAAAGTGGAAGTGCCCATTTGGAAGAAGTGTGGCAATACCTATGTGGCGTGTCAGCATGCAGAATAAAATCACCGGAATCATTCTCGCTGGTGGCAACAGTTTGCGTATGGGGCAAGATAAGCTGAAACTTGCCTGGGGGGATTCCACGCTACTTGAGCATGTAGTGAGCTCTATGCGAAAGGTCATAGAAGATATTCTGATCATCGTGGATAATAGCCAGCGAGTGTCCTTAGACGGGGCAGAAATTCATGAAGATATTTTTCCCGGCACACACACGCTCGGGGCATTGTATACCGGTTTGTTGCGAGCACGTACAGATCGGTGTTTTGTCGTTGCCGCTGATATGCCTTTCTTGAACCCTAAAGTGATCCAAGAGTTCATTCGACCACGGTCTGCTAAGGTGGTCATCACTCGAGTTGAAGATAGATTGCAAACATTGAGTGCTGTGTATTCCAAACAATTGCTGCCAGTGATTAAGCAGCGTATCGATGATGAGCAATGGAGCTTACATGGATTGGTTAAAAGCGTTGATGCTGAAATACTGGAAGCTACTGTGTTGCAGAAGTTGGATCCCCATGGGCACCATTTTTATAATATCAATACTCCCGAAGCCTACCAAAAAGCCCTTACTTTACGCTAATGCGCACCTATTTTAGATTAGCGGCAGCGGAGCCCTATCGCATTTTATTTCCCTTAGGCATGTTGTTGGGGTGTGTGGGTGTGTCCCATTGGGCTTTTTTGGCTTGGGGTTGGCTGGAGTTTGGCTCTGGCACCTACCATGCACTCACCATGACCGGACTGTTTATGGTGTGTTTTATTTTTGGGTTTTTGATGACAGCTTTACCGCGATTCTCATCATCACAAAGTAGCACCGCCTGGGAAATGTGGAGTGTGGTGAGTTTGATTGTAGCCGCAGCTATTTGGGGAGCCTTGGGGCATCCACATGTTGTTGTCATTGTGGGGGTGGCACTTTGGGGAGTATTGGCGATTTTTGGTGTGCGTCGGTTGATGCAAAAAAGAAAACTGCCTGTGACACCTCCTGTTGAGTTTATCTGGATCACTTTAGGTGTTGTGCAAGGTATGGTTGGTGGGGTTTTGCTCAGTTTGCATCAACCCTGGGCAACTGCAGCTGGAATGCCGATGGTGCAACAAGGTTTTCTGTTGTCCGTCGTTATCGGTGTTGGTGGTTTTATGGCGCCTCGTTTATTAGGTCGTGCATTTGTGACAGCGGTACCCAACACATTGGATCCGCTGCAGGCCCGCAAAAGTCGCATGCAACGCCTCATTATTTATGCATTGGCGGCATTGATTCTGATGGGCAGCTTTTTGATTGAAGGCACAGGGGAGATTCGTTTGGCGTATGGTTTGCGCGCCCTGGTACTCACCGCATTACTGGGTTATTTTGTGCGTCCGTATATTCTTCCGTCGGTAAAGGATTTATATGTCTGGTATGTGTGGTTGTCTGTTTGGTTTTTGCTCATCGGATATTTAGGGGTGACGATTTGGCCGGTGTATCGCGTGATGTGGTTGCACGTCAGTTTATTGGGTGGGGTATGCTTGATGACTTTTGCAGTGGCGTCTATGGTAGCGCTGAGCCATGGTGGACAGGCAGAGCGTTTAAAAAAGCCAAATGCCCCAATGGTGTTGATGGGTGTGGCTTTAATAGCGGCTATGGGGGCGCGTGTCTTGGCTGATGGCTATTTGGTGGCTTATTATTTTGAGCTGCTGGCTACGGCTGCGGTTTTGTGGGTGCTGGCGGCTTTGAGCTGGTTTTGGATGGTGGGGCCCTATTTAGGGGCGTCTATCAGTGCACGCCAGATGGAAATTCAGCATGAGCAGGCAAAGGCACGAGCTGCCGCTCAAGCTCAGAAATTTAGGTTATAATGGCGGTCCTATGTTAGGAAAATTCATGAATCAATTTCAGAGGTGGATTGGGTCCCTGCAAATGGCCGTGGTCCTGTTAGTGGTGATCGCAGGTGTTTTGGCTTGGGGGACGATCTATGAAGAGCAGTACGGCACCGAAGCCGTGAAGCATGCGGTGTATGGTGCCTGGTGGTTTCAAGCGGTGCTTGCTTTTTTGGCACTCAACCTCGCATCGGCAGCCATCGATCGCTATCCCTGGAAAAAACGCCACATTCCCTTTGTGCTTGCTCATATTGGGATCATCCTCATTTTAATTGGTGGCATTATGAGCGGCTCTTTAGGCATCGAAGGGCAATTGGTTGTTTCGGAAGGCCAAACAGAACAATACCTCAGGTTACCGCAGCAAGCATTTGCCTTGCGTGATCCTCATTCTGATGCTGTGGAGCTTTTTCCTACCGCGTTTGAAGCCAAAGCATGGGTGAGTGAACCTGATTTTGTGAAGACGGCTACATTGAATGATCGGTCAATTCAATTGAAGGTGGACAAATACTATCCCGATGCCATTACCGATGAAGTGCTTGTGAGAGATGCCGAAGAGGGCGGCCCTGCAATTGAATTGGTGTTGACCCAAGATATGCAAGAAGAAACGATTTGGTTGTTTGCTCATGATCCGGTGCGCTTTGGTGCCGAGTGGGGGCACTCTGAAGTTTTGTTTATTGAACCTAAGTCGATGCAAGCTTGGCAAGATTTGCTCAGTGAAGAACGCGTCTCTGCTGCAGAAGAAGGTTTTTTGCGTATTCGTTTTGGCGAAGACACGCAAGCTTATGATGTGGCGGTTCCGGCTGATAAGTCAGCAGCGGTTGCGATTGAAGGCACCGACTATGAGATTCAGTTTAAAGATTATTTTGCTGATTTTGCGATTGGGGAAGAAGGGGTGCAGAATCGATCAGATGAGCCCAATAATCCTGCCATTTCGTTTGTACTGCGTGGCGCAGAAGGGGCTGATCCTTATTTACTCTTTGCTTTACACCCTGATTTTGGTGCCATGCATGGACAATCTTTTGCGATTCCTGCCAAGATTGAATACCAACACCCTGTGATGCGTCAGTTGCCGCCTAATGCTTTAGTTTTAGCTTATTTAGGTGAAAATGAATTGCGCGCAGCAACAACCGATGGACAGGGTAAAGCTGCTGAGTTTGGTTTAACCGAGCAGAATCAATCCTATCAGCATCCCCAAATGGGGTTTGAGTGGATGGTGCGTGAAGTCGAGCCGCAGGCAATGATGCGTCAAGAAGTCAAAAATCGCAGCAATCGGATTAAGCGCCAAGCTTTGCATGTGGTGTTAACCGAAGGCGAACACACGGCAGAGCGTTGGATGACTTTGGATGATTCAGCACAGTTAATGCTGGGGGATAAGCCCATCATGATTGATTATGGCGCCGCATTATATCCTTTACCGGTGTCGGTCAAACTTTTGGATTTTCGTAAAATCGATTATCCCGGAACTGAGATGGCTGCTGATTTTGAATCAGATGTGGTGTTATCAGACCCCAATCATGCCGATCCCATGTTTCATAAAATCAGCATGAACCAACCCATCAGTTATAAAGGGTTCAAATTCTTTCAGGCGAGTTTTATTGAAGGACCGGTGGAGACGACAGTGTTAGCTGTGCGTAAAGATCCGGGCACACCTTTAGTGTATGCAGGTTATTTGATTGTGATCATGGGCATTTTGACACTGTTTATGGCCAAACCGAAGCGAGCGTGAGTATGAAACGACTAGTTCAGATCGTATTAGCAAGTTTGTGTGTGGCAACCACGGTGCATGCGCAAACAGACGAGGTGATGCCTAAAGAGGCATTAGATCAGTTGCGGCGTGTGGTGGTGCAACATAAGGGGCGATTGAAACCTATAGACAGTTTTGCCTGGGAAAGTTTGGATCAAATTACGGATAAAAATCGCATCGGCAAGCAAGATCCCGTAGAAACGCTCTTTCGAATGACCGCACAGCCAGAATATTGGAAAGACGAGCCGCTCATTGCCATTCCTTATGCTCCTTTGCGCCCGTTATTAGGCATGGAGGAAAAACAGAAACGCATTTCCATGAACGAGGTTGTGGATACTCGTAAGCTGATGCGTATGCTTCCGGCGATTGTGGAGAAACAAGAGCGCGATGATGAATTGAGTATGATCGATAACGAAACAATGGATGTGTTCAATCGATTCGTGGCCGCATCCAATGTTTTTGATCAAAAATGGTACATGATTCCACCCGCAGAAGATCATTTAAGAACATGGTCGGCTATCATTACTCCAGAAGGGTTAACGGCAGAGCAGGTGATGCCTATTCGGGAAGCCTGGTCCACTATATTGGTTTCTATCAGAGAAAGTGATACGGCCACGCTTATTGCAGCTTCAAAAACATTGCGTCAACTGCTTATAGATGCAGGGGGGAGTCATTACCCAGCACCTTGGCGTATTGAATGGGAAGTCCGTTATAACGCACTCAAACCTTTTCAATGGGCACAGGTATTTTATGGGCTCGGGGCTTTGTTGTTTTTGATCAGCTTAGTGCGCGCGGGACGTCGTTGGTATTACCTAGGCTTTTTAGCATTTGGTGGAGCCTTTGTTTTGCACACCGCAGGTATTTTATTGCGCGTGATTTTAGGAGGACGCCCACCGGTTTCCAATTTTTATGAAACGATGTTGTGGATTCCTTTCGTGATGGTTGTGATGACCTTCATTCTAGAAGCTCGGCATCGCATGCGTTATTTAGCGATGGTGGCTTCAGCGCTCTCAGGATTAACTTTGTTTTTAGCTGATCAGGTTCCGTTAGATTCGAGCATCACCCCTGTTGTTGCAGTGCTGCGCAGCAATAAGTGGCTGACAATCCACGTACTGACGATTGTGGCAAGCTATGGCGCGATTGCTTTGGCCGCCGGATTGGCACATGTGTATGCTGTGGTGTATTGGTTGAAAAATGAGCCTAAGCAGTTGCGGGATTTAGCCACATGGACCTATCGTTGCATTCAAATAGGTGTTGTTTTGTTGGCAGGCGGCATCATGTTAGGCGCTGTATGGGCCAATGCCTCATGGGGTCGCTATTGGGCTTGGGATCCTAAAGAGACATGGGCATTGATCACATTGTTGTGGTATCTGGCGATCTTGCATGGTCGTTTTGCAGGATGGTTGCGGGGATTTGGTGTAGCCATGACAACTATTTGCGGATTTTTCTTATTGTTAGTAACCTATTACGGCGTGAGTTTCTACATGGTGGGCCTACACAGTTATGCTGGTGGAAATGCAAAGCCATTGCCGCCGATGCTGATTGGGTATTTGATTTTCGAAGGTATTTTTATGGCACTCATGTTTTGGGTGTACCAAAAGAGAAAGCTCAGCACGAAACCTTAATCCACAAGTTTGGGAGTGTGTATGGCTACGGCAGAGTTTGCCATTGATTCGCGCTTTGATTTAGAAAAATCCCCAGCCATATACGCTACGCAGATGCGTGGTTTTAAAAAGCACATTCCCTTGGATTGGCGGGTGCATGCCAAATTAGGGCAACGCATCCTACAAGATCCCAAACCCTACTTCGAACGTAGAGTTGCTATGCGCAAACACCTTGCGCAGAATAAGCCTTTGAGAACAATTCCGGATACAGGGTTTGTTTATTTGCCCATGGATCAGTTGCCCGGTGCTCAAGAGAGGGTCGATTATTGGGCCCCAGAAGCTGTTCGCCGCAAAGAGGCATTGGACCCCACTTATGCCCCTAACGATGTGTCCCATCCTGATGTCGTTCCGATTCCTGTCCTGATCGGGAACATTATTTCTCGTCTAAAACTTAAAATGACTTAAATTTTTGTGTCAACCGATTGCTTTACGCGGCGTCTTAAGAGTGAATTCATTCATACATAACTCAGATGCCGCACAGATAAGGTTAACAGGAGGATCAAAGATGAAAATACGGATTTGGAGCTTATTGAGCATCCTGATTCTGAGCGTTTCAAGTGTAGCTTGGGCGCAAGAAAATGAGGGTGTTTCAGCGGGGGTGCAGGAACAGGTTCGCCAGTTGAAGGAATTGAAACAGCGAGATCCAGAAGCTTTCCAGCAGAAAATTCAAGAGCGTAAAGCGCAGCTAAAAGAGCGTATGAGTAACCTGAAAGAAAATGACCCGAAAGCTTTTCAGCAAGCTAAGGAAAAGATTACGCAAAAGCAAAAGCAGCGCCTTGAGAAACTCAAAGAAAACAATCCTGAGAAATTTCAGGAAGTGATGCAGAAGCACCAGGGTAAAGTTCAGCAACGCTTAGAAAAACTCAAAGAAAATAATCCAGAAAAATTTGCTCAAGTGATGGAGAAACGCCAAAACTGGCGAGAGAATCGTTTGGAAAAAATGCAGCAGAATAATCCTCAGAAATATGAGCGATTGATGCAGAATAATCCTAACTTCAAGGAAAATTGGGGTGGTAACGGTAACGGTAACGGTAACGGCTGGAGGCGTGGGCGAGATGACTTCAGTGATCGTGTCGAAGATCGCTTTGATCGTAGGGAAGATAGAGCAGATCGCCGCGAAGACGTTCGTGACCGTCGCGAAGATGTGATGGACCGCCGTGAAGATATCCGTGATCGCCGCGAAGACATTGCGGATCGTCGCGAGGATATTTGGGATGCGCAGCACGATGGCGGCAAGATGGATAAAATTGAAGATTACTGGGACCGACAAGAAGACATTCGGGACCGAGCAGAAGATCGCCGTGACCGTGCCGAAGATGTGATGGATCGTCGTGAAGATGTCCGTGATCGGCGTGAAGATGTTCGCGATCGCAGAGAAGATTTTCGTGATCACCGCAACCAAGGCGGTGATGCCATGGGGCAAGGACGTGGACAGCAAGGTTTCCGTGATCGTGTCGAAGACCACTTTGATCGGCGTGAGGATGTGCGCGACCGTCGAGAAGATGTTCGTGATCACCGCGAAGATGTGATGGACCGCCGTGAAGATATCCGTGATCGCCGCGAAGACATTGCGGATCGTCGTGAGGATATTTGGGACGCACAGCATGATGGTGGTAAATGGGACAAGATCGAAGATTACTATGATCGACAAGAAGACATTCGGGACCGAGCCGAAGACCGCCAAGACCGTCGTGAGGATGTACGGGATCGTTCTGAAGATCGACGCGATCGTAGAGAAGATATACGAGACAATCGCAACAATCAGGGTGGGGATCGCCAAGGTGGCCAAGGCATGCGAGGCGGTAATGATCGTCAGGGCGGGAATCGCCGAGGCGGACAAGATATGCACCAAGGCATGCGCGGTGGTGACAATCACCAAGGGATGAGGAATGGTGGCCAAGGCCGTGGGCAGCAGGGGGGTCCAGGTATGCGTGGCGGAAACGATCGTCAAGGCGGAAATCGCCGCGGCGGACAAGATATGCACCAAGGAATGCGAGGCGGTGACAATCGCCAAGGGATGAGGAATGGTGGCCAAGGTCGTGGGCAGCAGGGGGGTCCAGGCATGCATGGCGGAAATGATCGCCAGGGTGGCCCGCAAATGAATCATCGTGGTGGCGCCAATGGCGGCCAACGTGGTGGACACGATGGCGGTGGCAATCGCGGTGGACAAAGCGGCGGCGGAAATAAAGACGCTCGCCGCGGCGGTAATGGCGGACGTCGATAGGACGCTATCTAAATGATACTGACCTTACCCC
>JAJDCC010000209.1 GCA_029261015.1 Candidatus Omnitrophota bacterium
TCTGCCCTTGAGCAATAAGATAGTACACATCACCCTCACGAAATTGTTGCAGTCGCTGCATACGTTGCTGATGCGTACTTCGACCATCAATCACAACAGCAGCATCTTCTCCCACGATACCGCGAATGCGATCCATGACACTATGGTGCATAGCACTCACCATCACACGGGCATCGCCTTCATTTAACTCTGCCCCAAGCGCATTCCAATATGGGTTGTCTTTGTTAGCATCTGTCACCACACCATTAGGATCCAACCAATCTAATCCGCGAATAATTTGTCGCAGTAGGCGTTGTTTTTCAAACGGAACATAGTTATTGTGATCCATATACTTATCCCGTGGCGCTAGAAAATTATAGGCAGTAGCAATAGTCCTCATATCCATGATGCCTAATAACAACCAAACCATTTGGTTATCGCTCAATTCATAAGTCACTGTGCTTTCTTGAATGAACGGTAATTTATGTCCCTGTAACTCTATCGGAACATGAGGATCATACCGCCCCACTTCTTCTTCACCACTTCTATATATGGAATACTTGCCCAAAACCCCTCTCAACCAACGCACACCATCCATGCTTCGCGTAAAACGATGGAGAAAGTGTCTGTAGTCCTGAAAATCTGCTTCATCGTCTGTACCTCGCGTAATGATATTCAACAGGGAAAAAATGGTTAACAAAGGATCTGACCCCAGCCACGGCGTGGCCGAAGCCACCCAAACACGGTCAACCAATGACTGAATGTGCATTAAGGCTTCCGCCCGTGCTGCGTTTTGAATCCGGCCTACTCCCAAATAGTGGGCTGCTTTTTGAATTTCATCTACTGCCAGAACATCGGCCCCCTGCATCAACAATTCACGCTCGGCTACGCTTAAACGAGCCAACATCGAGTAGCTAATAATCAGAATATTCCCTTTACCTTGTAATCCACTAAGAACCTCAGTATTCGGTGTCTCGGTAAATTGTGTTATCGACACTCCTTGTAGAGATTCACTTGGAATGTGCTTATGAATTTCATCACTCCAATTTTCTCTTAAGTTTGCAGGCACAACGACGATGACTTTTTGTGAACCCAGATCTAAGGTCATCAGTGCGGATAGAAAAATCCAAGTCTTACCCAAACCTGGCTTATGGAGCAATGCGAATCGCTTATTTTGAATCAATAATGAAGAGTCATGAATTTGATAATCACGCCCCTGCGTTTTCATGCCTTGCAGCTTGACCTGATGCTTAGAAACTAAATCTATCCTTTGCTCTAAAGCCTGTTTGAGCTGCATGAAAAAGTCAGATGCATCCTCTTGATTATCAATAGCATTATTCAACTCAACCAAAATGGCACTGCGTTCTGCTTCATCAACAAGACGGTGAGCAACAATCCTTAGGAATAAGTTATTGAGCTGAGCGTGTTGTTTTTCATCTAACTCAGTATGGATATATCGCATATGCCCCAACAAGAAACTGAGCACTTCCGACCACGTCTGTCCACCCGATTTAGAAGAACCTTCGGGGGTAAACTCACTTCCCAGGCGCAAAGCTTCATAGCGTATTTTATCTACCACACCGGAAAGGCGCTGATCGTCTTTGATACGATGCCCCAGCATAGCCACGATAAGGTCCATCAGATCCTGACTCTGTATTTCTGAGACACGCGCTACTGAATAAAAATCACTCAAAGGCATACCAAAAGCACCAAGCTCATAATCGGCACCACTGAGCTGATTGAGTAATATCTCAAGTACCGGCTGATCCGATTTTTCTGTGGCCCAATATTCAACATAGGTGCCGCGACTACTTTGCACCACACGCATGAACGTCAACTCATGCCTGACCCCTTCTGCCTCAAACTCAACCACAACACGTTGCCCTAAACCATCCATTGGATTCATCACCCTGAATTGTGCCCCCTCAAACTCAATAGCATCTACTTGAGCAAGATCACCCTTTTCTGGTAACTGTTCCATCATCTCCTGAAGTGACTGGTCGAGAATTTGCATGATAGGACCATCGATGCTAATTCCATATCGACGTGCAGCTCGAGGATTAAAAATTGTCAGGTTAGTCGTGGCCCCATTCACAAGCAGCTGGGCCATATGAAATAAAGATTCTGATTTCAATTCATCAGAAATATCAGCAGCCCGAATACGCTGCCCTATCGCACTGATCACATCAATATTGAGTGGTCTGTAGCCATAGCTAAGCAGAAGTTTTGGAAAATCCCATATTTTGGGCGCCCACACTTTCCCTTTCTGACCGTGTGATGTGCTGCGCACGGTTAACCTCACACCTGATCTTGGATCCTGTACACTCAATTGATGGATAGTCGGTTCCCCAATCCCGGACAGGTCTTCTTCATCCCCCTCATTAAGGGAGACATCAATCTTATCTCCGTAAGTCATGGAGTTCACCACATAGAGTTTACGTTCAGCTCCTTTGATAAGGTCCTTATGAAATTGAAGGGCCCAAGCAATTTGTGACTTGAGGAAAGTTGTAGAAAGAGGGATTTCATCTTCTTTCACATTTTCAATCCAGTCTCCCTCCGATTGAACGGTAGCTCCAAAAGCCCTAAAAATCCTCTTTTGTCTAGGCTGCGCCCTTAATCTTGCTGCAAGATGGCTGACTGAACTGATATCGTTAGGCGGAGCATACATAATGTCGCCATTACTGAATTGAACGAGTTGGAATGAAATGGTTTCTTCTCCATCGCCCATTGCCAGCTGATCCGTCAATACCCAATTACCTGGTCTTGCTAATTGCTCCAGATAGTTAAAATAACGCTCTCTAATTTGCGTGGCGTCAACAATGAGAAACTTAGGGAGACCTCTGCGAGAAGTGTCGAGATGAATTTCTGGATCAAATGGAACAAGGACATCCTTAGGAGGATAACCCACCATATATCCCAAATGATCTATTCCACGCCACCCTGCTTCATCTTCATCAAGACTCACGACCCAAACAGGGTCTCGATGGCCTTTGCGCCTATAAACCTTAACTTGAGACCGTTCATTTTGAAGCAATAATTCAGTGGGTCTAATTAGAGATTGGCCCTTAATAGCCCTATCAATAAGATCCTCAACCAGAGCCTGAATGATTGATGCGGTGCCTTGCAAGTGATCTGTAAAATTTGTATGTATGAGTGCAAATTCGGTTTCTGGATTGAGCGGCTCCAAATCAGGCTCTTGAATATTGAGTTTGAATATAGCGGCCACAGCATCCACATCAGACTTATGGAAGCCGTATTTCATTTCTAAATGATTCCCCACCATAAACCAATAGGGATAGGCCTTAGCGATAGCGCCATCCAACTCTAAAACCCAATGGCGCCTACCAATAAAATCAATCGCCTCACTCACTTCGATGGTGCTTAGATAATCTGATTTAGGATGGATAGACAAATCATTCTGCTCAATCACATCTTTAATCATTCTGGAAAGAGCATCCGGGTTGCCTCTAAATATTCTACGAATATTACTTTTATAGGCGCCTATATGAATCGCACTATCCCCGACACTAGTAAATCGGCTGATAATCTTTCGCGCTTCTTGAGTAGCCTGCATCACATTCTTACTTGAATGATAATGGGCGTACCAAACCATCCAAAACCAACGTCTCAGTAAAGCTTCGTCCTGCACCACGGTCACTTGCGCATTTGACAACAGATAAGGAAGATAAATATCGGAAGCACCCCAGACATATTCTCCTCTCTCTATTTCATATAAGGAAATCCCATACTGTGCAGCCTCTTGGCTCAATTGACTTTGCCCATTAGGCGGCACATCTAACTTCAAGCTTTGCAAGAAATCATCCACTTGGCTATCCAAGCCGGCAACCATTTGCGCTAAGCTAAACTGAGTAAGTGCCGTTGCAGGTGCTATGCGGATATTTTCTGGAAGCAGTTCATCTAAAAACTCCAAACGGATAGGCTTCTGTGCCCAATTTGCAATTCGAACTAGATTCTCAGGGGTATACCGAAAAACCCAATGAATCCCTCCTGAAGCATGCTTACGCGCATAAAACTCAACACCTGCCAGAATTTGAGGTTGATCAGCAAGCGGATCATCGCCTATTTCTGCTTGTATCGCTTTGCTTAATACCAGTCCTGTCGTTTCAAACGCACGTTCCAAACCTCCCGGGGATATAGGCAACTCAATATCCCAATTCAGCAGAGGGACATCTTTAGGCTTACGGTCAATCGCCTTGCCCATTTCAGGCAGAAATGATTTATCAAAACCCCATACAACATTGGGCATATAAAAGCGCGCATGAAATGTGACCTTAGCATTAGCTGGTCCTAAGGTTATTTCCCCATTAGGTGGCACTTCATCAGGTAATGGATACTCCCGAATAAAATCCTCATAAACATTATCTGGGGCTCCTTGAAAAACTGCATTTAACCCTTCTTTTCTTGCAGAAACTTCAGTCTCTTTATTTAAGACTGGAAAATCTTCTCTTAACTTTAAATCCAAAATATCAGCCAATAACCTTCGATCTTCAAAATTGAATGCCCAAACCGGATAACCACTTGAAGTGGTACGAGCAAATAGTGTTAATGTTTTGCCTGCATGCTTTCCTTGACCTGTGATCGTGTGTTTACCATAAATAAACTCTCGCTTGGTAGGGATTCCCTGCTCACTAAATTGAGCGATAAAATCTTTGGGGGTTCCAATAAATAACTTGCTCATATAAGTAAACCCACCGACTTCTCCATCAGCAAGTCGATTCAGACGAGCTGCATGCATATTGCCCATTAAAGCACTAAAAGCTTCAAGATCTTTTTGCTTGATGGCAATTGATGCACTGGATCCTACTATGCGTCGAATATAAACCGGAACACTGATTTCCCCTCGTGTAATTGTAAAGTCACCTGTTAATCGCTCGGGTAGTAATCCACCTATACGTGACTTCAATGAGTTTGTATTAATATTAAGAGCTACAGCAAGGGCTTCAAATCCTGCAATCTCGTCTTCTAAAGCTTCAGGGAAAACCGTTAATGAATCCTTATCTATTTGTGGCTTATCTAGGTCGTCCATTAGGTCGACTTCAACTGAGTTAGACATAAACCAGGCATCAATTAATGGTTTATGCGTCTCTGAAAACGTGAGTGACACTATTGTTTTATTGCCAGCCTTGTAGCGTTTCGCAATAATTGGGATTTCAATGTCACCATGATGAATGACCCCATCCAACCGAGGTGTGGCGTTTCCTGTAAGCCCCAGTTCAGAACGAATCAATCGTGACAAAGAAATTGCAACGGTGTTCCTGTAACCCTTCTCTTGTAATTGTTCTTGAGAAACAATGTAATCAGTTTCTGCATCTAGCTCCGGATAATCCTGAATATCCATAGCTTGTACTTCATCAGATAATTGCTCTAGCTGAAGATTCTTTTCAAAAAGTGTTTGATCTCCAGGCATAATCGTCCATACATAGGGGCGTCTACCTAGGGCCCTTCGCAGAATAAGCGAAGCCGCACCCTCTTCTGGTTTGAGGACAACTTGGCCTTGGGCATTTAACCAAATTTGAATCTCATCATTCTCGTTGAAATTACTGATATATCTCTGATTTAAATGTTTATCCCCATGCAAAATACTACTAATGTGCGCAAATTGAGATGAGCCATTGACAAATGAGTCCTGTATCCAGCGCGACGTGATGGGCAGCTCGCCTTGATCTTCTTGGGGATGGATAAATGGACTAGGCACCACATTTAAATGAACACCAGGTGAGGCAGCAATTTTGTGGCGATCTTTCCACCGAAATGCCCAGCGAACTCTACCTGAGATAGGCTCTTTCAATGCGGTAAAAGTCACTTCGTTAGGAGTATCTGCATTAATCACGTAAGTAGCCCCTTCACCCGCTTCTTCAGGGTCCTGATTCACAAGGGCCTTTAGAGTTCTTTCAACTGTTCTTTCTCCTTGCATGAAAGCGTGCTCGGACACCATGGGATTATTAGAACCTGTACGCATCACAAATATACGATCATTTGGTTGGTAGGTGACGCTCATCCCCAACCGCGCACCACTCTCATAAGCCCAATAGTTATAGGCAGCATGCAGAAGAACTGAGACACCAAATGTGATGAGGGCAAAAAGCGGTTGGTTTGCCAGGAGTAGTGGAAGGTTAAATACAGATCCCATCACCATAAATGCACCTTTGTCTCGCCACGTCGCATTAGGCGCATTTGCAGGATTGCTGAGCGTAGCTTGG
>JAJDCC010000210.1 GCA_029261015.1 Candidatus Omnitrophota bacterium
GTTCAGTAGACGGTTCGATAACGAGTTTAGTCAATCCATCCGTACGGTCTAAAGTCATTGCACGCCCTGAAGCCGACCAAGGAAATTTGGCTACTTCAACTTGGATGCCTTTCTCCTTAGCTTCAGCTTCAGTCAGTCCACACCAAGCCACTTCAGGATCGGTAAAGACAACTGCTGGAATCACAATATCTTCAAAAGCGCTAAATTCTCCAGCTAATGTTTCCACAGCGATACGAGCCTCTTTGGCGGCCTTATGCGCTAACATAATTCCACCAGCCACATCGCCAATTGCATAAATGTGTGGGTCAGTCGTTTGCTGCTGCGCATTCACTTGAATAAACCCCTTTGGGTCTTGCTGAACTTGAGTATTCTCAAGCCCCATGTCTTCGCAATTAGGCACACGCCCCACTGAAACCAAAACACGGTCATACAGCTCTTCAAGCTTTTTGCCCCCATACTCCATGTTCACTTGAATTTGCTTCCCCTTGGTCGCCATCTTTGTTACTTTGGCGTTCAAGCGCACATCCTTAAAAGCTTTCTCGGCATATTTTTGAACAGGACGAATCAAATCGGCATCAGCTCCGGCCAAAATAGACCCCATCGCCTCAACTAAGTATACAGAACTACCTAAGGAAGCATAAACCGTACCTAATTCCATACCAATATATCCACCGCCAATCACCAATAATTTCTTGGGAACCTCTGGCAAATTTAACGCCTCTGTCGAGGTCATTACGCGCGGATTGCCTAGATCAAACACCTTAGGCAAAGCGGGTTGAGAACCTACAGCAACAATCGCCTTTTCATAGTTCACATACACCTGACCTTCTGCTGTTTCTACCCTCAAACTCTGCGAGCCGTTGAACAAACCTCGTCCCTTAAGCACTTGGACTTTGCGCATTTTAGCTAAAGACTCAATGCCTCCACTCAATTTATCAATAATGCTTTCTTTCCACTCACGCATTCGATCTAGATTAAGTGTTGGTTTACCAAATTCAATTCCGCGAAATGCAGATTCTTGAGCTTCGACAAGTAACTTTCCAGCATTCAATAAAGCTTTAGATGGAATACATCCACGATTCAAACAGACACCACCTAGTCGGTCATCTTGCTCAACTAACACCACATTCATGCCTTTATCAGCAGCATAAAACGCAGCGGCATAGCCTCCGGGACCGGCTCCTAACACTACAATCTGAGTATCAATGGTTTTCATTCTTATCCTTTCCTAGCCTTTGAAACCTTTTTCTTAGCAGGTGCTTTTTTGGCTGCAGATTTTGCCTTGGTTAATGCCACCGAAGACTTATCATACCCCTCTAAATTCTCAGCCAACACACGGGCAAAACGTGCTGCACTACCGCCATCAATTACACGATGATCATATGAAAGACTGATGGGCAACATGCTACGAGATTCAACCTGCTTACCATTCAATACCAAACGAGAAGCTCCTCGCCCTAAACCAAGAATAGCCACTTCAGGGTGATTCACAATAGGGGTGAAATGACCGCCACCAATACTGCCTTGATTCGATACTGTGAAGGTCCCACCTTGTAGATCTTCAATGGCAATCTTGCGTGAACGCGTTTTCTCAGCAATTGACTGCAACTCAAGGGACAACTCCAATAAAGACTTCTTATCCACATCTTTGATCACTGGAACAATAAGGCCTGCTTCTGTATCTACTGCAATGCCAATATTGTAGTATTGCTTATAAAGGATTTGACCATTTTCAATATCATAGGTCGAATTGAATACGGGAAATTCTTTCAAAGCATCCACTAAAGCCTTCAACACAAAAACCGTCACAGTTAAGCGTGCGCCTTCTTTGTCATACGCAGCGGCAAACTCTTTGCGTAAACCGAGGATTGATGTGATATCAGCCTCATCAAATTGCGATACATGAGGCACAATGCCCCAAGATAAGGACATTTGCTCACCAATTTTCTTACGCAAGGTCGATGCCGGTTTGGCTTCAACTTTGCCCCACTTGGTAAAATCAGGCAAAGGCTTGGGTTGCGGCACATTCGATACACTGGGTTGTGCCACTTGTTGTGGTGCTTGAAAAGCCCCAGCTTGTAAAGCTGCAATATAATTGCGCACATCCGCTAATGTGATGCGTCCACCATTCTCAGTCCCTTGCACACGAGACAAATCAATGCCCAATTCACGCGCCATCTTACGCACTGAGGGCGATGCCGGTGGTGGAAAACCACTTGGAGATTGATAGGTTTGAACCACTGAGGCTTGCGGAGCCACAGCCACTGGCTGAGGTGCAGCAACAGGTTGCGGAGCCGCCTGCGGTGTTGGTTGAGGCGCTGCTGCAGCGGGCTTAGCAGAACCGCCAGAACCAGCAAGCTTAATGATTGGCTGTCCCACATTAACGGTGTCACCCACACTGATCAAAACACTTTCAACAACACCATCAGCACCTGCAGGAATAGGTGCTACAGCCTTTTCATTTTCTAATTCAATGACGGTTTGATCTTTTGTGACCTTATCGCCAACCTCTACTAAAATTCCGACCACTGTTCCAGATGTAGCACCTTCACCTAATTGGGGTATTCGAACGTCCATGAATCAATCTTTCCTTAAATTAATTTACACACAAATGGGAAATGTCTTTTCGGGATCCACCCCAAGATCTTTAATGGCTTGCTTCACCACAGCAGGCTTCACTTCGCCTCGCTTAGACAAAGCATATAAAGTAGCAATCACGGTTGTTTCTGCATCAATTTCAAAGAACCGACGCAATTTTGCACGCGTGTCACTACGCCCAAAACCATCAGTCCCCAAGGTTTGTAAACCACCGGGGACCCAAGGAGCAATTTGATCAGCTACAAGCTTCATATTGTCAGAGACAGCGACAAATGCCCCCTTCTCTTTCTTTAGAGTTTTCTCAATATATGAAACTTTAGCTTTCTCGGTTGGATGTAACATATTCCAACGCTCTACTTCTTGTGCATCTGATCGCAAATGCTTGTAGCTCGTCACGCTCCACACATCTGCAGAAACACCATACTTTTCTTCCAAAATTTCTTGGGCTTTTAAAGCCTGCAAAATAATAGGACCACTGCCTAGTAGCTGAGCTTTAATTTTATGCTTTTTGGTTCCAGCTTTGAATTTGTACATCCCCTTAAGGATGCCCTCTTCAACACCTTCAGGCATCGGTGCCATGACATGATTTTCATTGTACAACGTAATGTAGTACAACAAATCTTCGCCGTTTTCGTACATGCGGCGCATACCTTCTTTTATTATCACAGCAATTTCATACGCAAATGCTGGATCATAGGCCATCAAGTTGGGAACCGTTGATGCTATCAAATGACTGTGGCCATCCTCATGCTGCAAGCCTTCACCATTCAAAGTGGTACGACCCGCTGTAGCACCCAAAAGAAAACCACGTGCTCGACTATCAGCAGCCAACCATATCAAATCGCCTACCCGCTGAAAACCAAACATCGAATAGTAGATATAAAACGGAATCGTGAAGAAAGGCTCACGCGTGTGATTCGTGCCTGCTGCAACAAAATCAGACATCGCACCCGCTTCATTGATGCCTTCTTCTAAAATTTGTCCATCCTTAGTTTCATTATAGAAAAGCAAATTCTCACGATCTACCGGTTCATACAACTGGCCTTTTGCTGCGTAAATGCCGACTTCTCGAAATAAAGCATCCATACCACAAGTACGCGCTTCATCAGGGATAATCGGAACCACATTCTTACCCCAATCTTTATTACGCAAGAACTTGGTGATCATGCGCACAAAAGCCATCGTTGTTGAAGCTTCCTGCTCACCAGACCCCTTATAAAATTCACTGAAGAATTCGTCTTTCGGGGTTTTAAAAGGTTTAGCCAACACTTCACGTTTGGGCACATGGCCGCCTAACGCTTTACGACGAGCCTTAAGGTATTCAATCTCGGGGCTATTAGCTGGGGGTCGATAAAATGGTGTTTCAGCAATTTCTTCATCACTGATAGGGATGTTGAAACGCTCACGGAACTCTCGTAATTCCTTTTCATTGAGTTTCTTTTGCTGATGGGTCACATTTCGACCTTCACCAGCCTCACCCAAACCATACCCTTTAATGGTCTTTGCTAGGATAACCGTAGGCTGGCCCTTATGGTCTGCTGCGGCCTTATAAGCCGAATAAACTTTTTGTGGATCATGACCACCACGCAACAACTTTGAAATTTGCTCATCCGTTAAGTGACTCACCAATTTCAACAGCTCAGGATACTTACCAAAAAAATGCTTGCGTGTATAACTACCGGGTTCTACTGAATACTTTTGGTATTCACCATCCAGGGTCTCACTCATACGCTTTAACAATAACCCTGATTTATCGGCTGCAAAGAGTGGGTCCCAATTAGATCCCCAAATCACTTTAATCACATTCCAACCCGCTCCGCGAAAAACGCCTTCAAGTTCCTGAATAATCTTGCCATTCCCCCGCACCGGGCCATCCAAACGCTGAAGATTACAATTGACCACCCATGTTAAGTTATCCAAATTCTCGCGCGAGGCTACAGTAAGGGCGCCTAAAGACTCAGGCTCATCAATTTCTCCATCCCCCACATAGCAATAAACATTAGGTAATTCAGAATTCGATAGACCACGTGCGCGTGTGTATTTCATGAATCGTGCATGATAAATGGATGTGATTGGCGCTAAGCCCATCGAAACCGATGGGAACTGCCAGAAATCTGGCATCAAATAAGGATGAGGGTACGAAGATAGGCCTCCACCTTCGGCCAATTCCTGACGGAAGTTATGTAAATGCTGTGCTTTCAAACGGCCATCCAGAAAAGCGCGTGCATAATTACCAGGAGTTGCATGCCCTTGAAAGAAAACCAAATCAGCAGGCCGATTCCCTTCGCGTCCGCGATAAAAATGGTTATAACCGACTTCATAGAGTGTCGCACTCGACGCGAAAGTCGAAATATGTCCACCTAATCCACTGTTTTCCCGATTCGCCTTAACCACCATGGCCATGGCGTTCCAACGGACAATACTTTTGATGCGTCGCTCTATGGCTCGATCCCCAGGATAAGGTGTATCTTCACTCGCAGGTATGGTATTCATATAAGGTGTGCTAATCAAATCAGGAACTTCGGTTCCAGACTCACGCAATCGAGTGATCAGTTTTTGTACTCTTTGAGGAATTTCATCAGACGATACTGCTTTGCCATCAGCGCGCTCAGTTTCCATTAGGTGAGCTACAGATGAAAGCCAACTTTCGTCTGAAACCTCTTTAACGACAGCACGAGCGGTTGGTGTAGATGCTTTTTGTTTTTTGTTCATGAGAGCCTTAGATTCCGTATAATAAGGAACGCCATTAAATCATGCATTACCTAGACCTATCTTTTAATGATCCCGCCTCAAACCTTGCTTGCGATGAGGCTTTATTGGAAACCTGCGAAGAACATTCTACGCAGGGCGTTCTCCGTTTCTGGGAGAGTCCTCAGCATTTCGTTGTACTGGGACGTTCAAATTCTGCCCAAACTGAAGTCAATTTGAATGCCTGCCAAAACAAAGGCATCCCCATCCTACGACGCTGTAGTGGTGGGGGTACTGTGCTCCAAGGTCCTGGCTGTCTGAATTATGCCCTGATTTTGGACTCACAGCTTTTCCCTTGGCTTTCAAGCATTTCCTTGACGAACACAACCATACTAAAATACCACAAGAATGCTCTAGAACCAATCCTGAGCCAAGAAATAGGCATTAAGGGCTGTAGCGACCTAACCCTCGGCCATCTAAAGGTTTCCGGCAACGCCCAACGCCGCAAGCGCCGCTTTGTCCTATTTCACGGAACCTTTTTGATCCATTTGGACCTCAATCTGATGGCTCAAATACTGGCAACCCCCTCCCGAGAACCCGAATATCGTGCTTCTCGAAGCCATTTAGACTTCGTCACACCTATCCCCCTCAGTCCTGAGCAAATCAAAAAAGCACTCCAAAGAGCGTGGAAGGCCCATACCCCTATTACAGAATTGCCTCAGGCCAAAATTGACGAGCTTGTTCAAATACGCTACAGCCAAGATAGCTGGAACCATAAGCTGTAAATCAGCTTATGCCCAACGAAACTATAAATATCCAGGCTGTCCTTCCAGAATAGAAACATAATCTTGAATGGCTGCGGCTAAAGGAGTGGCTTCTTTGGTATAACCTGCTTTGCGCAGTTTGGTACTATCCGCCTGAGTAAAATACTGATATTTTTCTTTCAGATAATCCGGCATATCGATGTATTCAATATTTTGAGGCACATCGAGGGCATTAAACAATCCTTCTGCGAGCTGATTCCAAGAGTGCGCTTGCCCTGTGCCAATGTTAAAAATACCTGACACATTGGCATTTTGTAGAAAGTATTCAATCATATCCACGACATCTTTGACATATACGAAATCACGCTGCTGCTCACCATCTGAATACTCTGTGCGATAAGATTTAAACAGTTTGAGCTTGCCGGTATCCTTAATTTGCTGATATCCCTTATGAACCACACTTCGCATATCTTCTTTATGAAATTCATTAGGACCAAACACATTAAAAAACTTCATCCCGACAAAACGCTCTTGCAATTTATTCGCTACGACCCACAAATCAAAAAGGTGTTTGGAATAGCCATACATATTTAACGGTCGATAAGACATTAATGTCGCATCATCGTCAGAATAGCCGTGCTCACCCTCACCATATGTCGCAGCACTGCTGGCATAAATGAATCGTTTTTGCTTATTCACCGCCCATTCAGCAAGGATTCTAGAGTAACGGTAGTTATTTTCCATTAGGTAGGCAGCATCGGTTTCGGTCGTGGATGTACAAGCACCTAGATGGATGACCACATCGACATTTCGATCCAAGGTGCCGTTTTCCAGCACTTTGAGTAATGCGTCGCGCTCAAAGTAGTCCTGATAAGATTTTCCTACAAGATTTTTCCATTTCTCAGAAGAGCCCAGATGATCGGCAACAATCACATCTTTAATTCCGGCAGCATTGAGCTTCCATAACATGCAGCTACCAATAAATCCTGCTCCACCTGTCAAAAGTACACGCATCTGTATCCCTAATGGTCAGTGTTTGTTTGAATGTAATATTGTGAGCTTGTTAAAGCCAGTGGTCAAGTACTATAATGAACACCATGAGTGAACTTTCACGAGCAGAATTAAAGTACACCGTTCAAAGACAACAAGAAGAGTTAAAAACTGTCAATGAGGTTGGACGACTCTTGACGACCACCACAGACTCATCTGAGCTGTGTTACCTTCTTGCTATGTATTTAAAGAACACATTTCCACTAGCCCTATTCGGCCTATTGCTTAGCAAAAACAAGCACTTATCTTTAGTTCACTTCACTCCTATGTCTGAGACCGATATTTTACAGACAGTCCCAGATATTGTTGCAGCAGCCAATCCACTACTCAGTGAACCCATTAATGAGTCTGAGCTAGAAGTGGATACAAAAGATGCAATGGAAAGTGGCTCTGCTTGGTCTCAAGCCCCTATTCGACAGCTGAGATCACACCATGCTTCAAAAATCACATTTAACCAAAAAACCATTGGCGTCTTGAACGTGTTTAGTGGTAAGGACAATGCCTTCACCCCAGAGGACAGGCATGTCATTGATACCGTCGCAGACCAATTGAGTGCCGCATTGCATAATGCCCTGCTACTCGAAGAATTGAGCTTAGCCAATCAACTTAAAAATGATTTATTGATGGTGCTTACCCATGAATTACGCACACCGCTCACCCCTATTCGTGAGGGGGTCAACCTATTGCTAGACCAAACTTTGGGAACAATCAATGCAGAACAAGAAGATTTTTTAAAAACAATATCTGATAACACTGACCGTCTGAATAAACTCGTAGAGCGCACGCTTCTAGCTTCTAGGATTATGGGAGATAAACTCACTCTCGATATCAAACCGCTACCAGCAGGAGAACTCCTTAAAACGCTTAATGCCGATTTCATGGCCCTGGCGACTCAAAAAGGCGTGCAATTCACACTACCTACTCCGGCACAACCCATCGAGTTTGAGTCAGACCCAAAACTGATACTCATTGCGCTGGGACATCTTGTAGAAAATGCCATTCATGCGACTCCTCAAGGAGGATCTGTCACTGTTCAATGCACTCAAAGAACAGGATGGGTAAATATTTGTATTAAGGACACAGGTCCGGGCATTCCCGAGGAAAGCGGGCCTCAGTTGTTTGAGAAATTTCGGTCTGTAGGGGGTATCAATGACCGCAAAACGGGTGGTTTGGGCTTAGGGCTTTTTATTGCTAATGCAATCATCAAAGCACATCAAGGTACTCTGACCCTCAAGAATGCCGAAGTGGGAGCCCACGCGATTGTGGACATCCCTTTGAAACAAAAGATCCAAGAAAAAACAGACTAACCTTCAACTAGAATTTTCAAATTTGCCTGTTTCTTCAAATCTTCAATCCAATCAGCTAATGCCTCGTACTGCTTTTTTGATTCGACTTGCTTGTAGTAGGAATCCCTCTTATCAGGAAAATCTTTCAAATCACCTACACGTTTATCTAACAATCGATAAACACACCATTGTTTTCCAAATGGCATAGGCGTTCCCACTTCACCAATGTCTCTTGCATGAAACTCATACATCTGGTCTTTTGGAATACTCCACAAATCGATGTAAGCCTCAAGCGTCATCATACTCACTGGACGCACTTGATATTCTCCCTTTTTAGCCATTTTTTTCCACTTACGCTCTTTACGGTATTTCTTATAAAAGGACTCCGCTTCATCTTTGGTATCAAAAACGACCATTTCCCCTGATACATGATGCTGTTCCCCTAGAAATTCAGCCTTCATCTCTTCTTCAGAAACACTTACTGCCTGCTCTTTGCGAATTTGATCTTGTAATTTTTTAATCTGAATCACATAGCGCAACTGGTTCTCAAATAAATCTATCTCGGCATTTAAATTGTCCTTTAACCATTGCGCATAAGCCTCTTTATCCGTATGCGGATCGAAGGTCACCTTATTGGAACGAACGACATTATCGATCAGCTTCTTAAGCTCGTCCGGCTCAGCCTGAATATTTCGACGGGACGCCTCAAAGTGTAAAATCAGCTGGCGCCATATGTAATCTTCTCTCTCAGAGATAGGACGGTCAGCAGCCCCCCAGGGAGACGGAAACTGATAAGCGACGCGCTTAGCGAAATAATAGTTTTGCATACTGACCGGTACCCCAAAAATCTCACCGGCAATTTGATTAGTCGCCTGGTCGGTTGCTTGCCCCCCCACATTCTTGAGCACTGAAGAGAGTCCTGATAAACGCTGAACATGCACATTATTATCTGGTGCCGCCACAGCAATATTCAATTGAACTCCAATAGCCACCACCAACGCTAAACTGAAACTCTTAACTTGACTAACCATCACTATCCTCCGGAACGTAAGCCTTGACCTTGATTTTTTCTGATTTTTTCTTCCATAACTCGCAACCGCAAATCCATTCCATTTAACAACTTTTCCATGGCTTCGATGCGCCCATCCACACCTTTAAATTTGCGAGACAAATACTCCTCAAGAGGAATAGGCGCTAATACGCCATTGCGTTTTTCTACGGGCCAATCCTCAGGTAATTCAAAATGCAATCCTTTTTGAGTCCGGGTCTGAACTAAATCATCATCAGAGGTCTCTTGTGCCATCACCCAATCAGACCCGAGAAGAAAACTAAAAACCACTCCCGCAATAAATTGACTTGTTATGTATTTTAACCCAGTCTGGGAAAAATGCAGCATGATTAACCCGCTCCCCCATCTGAATTCAACTCAGGCATGCCTTCAGGCCTCAAATTTTCAATCGCCTCTGGCGCCTGCACAGCAATACTGGTCAATCGCATGCGACCTTGTAACATTCCTGTAGTCTTATCCTGCACGCTCAGACTTGCCTGATCAATTTGATACAAAGAAGGGGATGTTTCTAACATATACACAAACCTCACCCATTGCGAGGTACTGCCTTCACAGTCAATCTGGAAAACACGTTGCTGATAAGGACCATCGGTTTCCGTTGGCAAAGGCTTCACTTCGCCTAATGCCATACCACTACGACGACCAAAACTTTCAATTTCTCTCAATAATGTCGCCAGTTCCACCTCTTTAGACCCAGCAAAGCGGACAAGCTTTTGATACGACGCCATTTCCGCCATGACACGATCTTTACGACTCAATAATTGTTTTTGACTCAACAAAGTATCTTCAATTTGCCGCACTTCCTTGCGCACATTGAGAACACCTTGCCACCAAGGGCCCAAAACTAGTCGATCCATAGCAACTAAAGACAGAACAAAAGCACTGGCTATTGCAAGAATACGCTCACGTTTATTCATATCGGGAATCTTAAATCCAGTTAATAGCTTCATGAATTCCCCTCAATCAAATTCGGATCCATCTGACAACTCACTGAAAATTCAGTCACGAAATCATCACCTTCTTTGCGCTTTGACACACGCCCCGCTTCTGGTTGCCCACACACAGTTAGCCCTTCTATAGAAGCCACATAGTCAAAAACCTTTGGAAGCTCGGCTGAAACCCCCTTTAAGACGACCTCTTTACCACGAGTGTAGGAAAAGCTATCCCAGGTCAAAGCCGAAGGGGCTACTGCGTTGAGTTCAATGAAGACCGTCAAAATTTTACCGCGGTCCCGCATCCAACCATTAATCAACTCAAGCTGCTTCAATGTCAATTCCAGCTTATCCGCTTCTCGAGAAGTGGCTTGCTGTTTAGCGACAAGACTATCGTAATACTTTTCTTCTTGATAAGATTTGCCCACAAGCCAGCAGGTCACCATTAACAAGACCGCCATGAACTGACACCCCAGAGCCACCAAGCTTTTAGCTCGCACCTCAAAAGTCCGGTGCAGTTTTAGGGATTTAGGCGTGAGATCAATCTCATGCGTGCCTACCCCCATCCCCATTAAACTGACAAAAGAAACGGTTGCTTGGTTGGCATCATTTTGAGCTAACTTACTCAATTGCCACCCCTCGAAGGGATTGACTAACTGTGTCGATAACCCAAGCTGTTCGCCTATAAACTTGGCGTGTTCCTGTATTTGGGACACCATCCCAGTCAGAAACACTTTCTCTGGCATGATATTGAGGCCTTCTGACTCAAAAGCTTCTAATGACCGTCTGATTTCACCACAAAAGCGGCCTGCCGATTCGGCTACTTGAATGAAGTGATTCACCCCAATATTTACCGTTCGATGAAAATACGGCATTCCCTGATAAACAACGACGAGATCGCTGGACTCATCATTGATATCGGCAAGCAAATAAGCCCCCTTCTCTTTAGCTAATTTGCTTTGTGCAAACTTGAAACCATTGACGGCTCCTTCTAATTCAAACCCAACTCTATCTAAAGACCATCCCATATCCTGAGCAATCCGTAAGGATCGATGAACAACATCCTGATGCGAAATAACCATCATCACGCGTGTCATTCCACCTGATTGCGTTTCAATGATTTTGAAGTCTGTCAGAATTTCTTCTTTGGCATATGGAGTGTGCTTCTCAGCCTGAAGCTGTACAATATCTTTAATCTCTTGAGGATCCGTAGAAGGCAAAGCAAATAATCGGGCAGTCGTTAATCTAGAAGGGTTTGCAATTAAAACGCGATCCGCATGAATTCCACGCGTATCACATTCTGCTTTAAGCTTTGTGATAATGTCTTCATGCTTAAGATTCTGAATGGGGACTGAAACTAAGCCCTGGACAGCCATGGCGCGCTTACTCCCACTTAAATGCACCATCTTTAACCATTGTCCATCTGCTGAAAGCACAATGAAATTTTCTTGAGCACCTAATTTCATGATCACCCTTCGTTCCAAACTAAAATATTACCTTCACGATCAAGCACACAACTGAATTCCATAACCACAGCGGAAGACTCCTGCGACATCACCTTCCCACTTAAGGTAAAGGTTTCTGATTTCACAGCGAATAGCTCTTTTTTTTCAAGCTTTGCAAGGTAGTTCAGATCTTCCAATGGAATATATTTTTCTAAATCAGCCGCAATACTTGTTGAGGAAATAAATACCCGATCGTCTAGCGTTCCTAAGATATTATCAGGACCTGTACGGAAAGTCATGAATCCATTGTAACCTGACTCAGAAAGTCCCAATGCGCGAATCGCCGAAGCTCCTATAGTATTTAAATTCATACGTCCGTTACTGTTTGCTGTCACATACGGAGCAACACGTGCATACACATTCACTCCCATTCCTTTAATCAACAATAGCTCTTCAATATTCTCAAAAGGAGCATTTTTGCAAGCATAGTCATCATAAGAATAGGACTCAGCACCTTGAGGACTCATATCAGAATCTTCATCACGCCAATCCACAATAGCATCAGCAATGGATTGAGCGTCTAAAGACCGTGTCTCACCTGTGTACTCAAAAAAAGCTTTCAATACATTAGCAGGAGCGGTATTCAGAGGAACTTTAGATTCTTCATCAGTCAATTTCCAATAAACAAACAGGGGCTCTCCTCGAACGGAACTCAATTCAAAAACACCTTCTTCACGCCAAGAATCTAATGGACCATCATAACCTTCGGTTGCATCCTCAGACAAACGCTCACCAGCAAAGTGGACAATAGATGAAACTTCTATCGATGACTGAAGCTCTTCTACGAGTCTTTGTGTCACGCTTAAAGCTTGGCTGCTGCGCCCGCTTAAATTGGTTGCAAACAAACTCAAAACGATCGTCGCCCAAATCGTTAACACAAAAATACTGCCGCGCTGATTTCTAGAGTGCTGCATTTGCATGCCCTAACATCGCTCCCATCGAAATGGGAATGGAAACCAGAACACTACTGGTCTCTTTTTCTCCATCTTTATTTTCAATATCAACATCCAATTTAACAGCGATAGGGGGAAACACCTCAGTCCATTGAGACACCCACTTACGGGTCTGTGACTCAGAGTCCCCGAGTAAATACGAAAATTTCACCTTGGCCACATTGCCTAAGACTTCGGAGCATTCAGAAGTGATTTTTTTTCTTTCTGCATGACGAAAAGGAACTTCAGAGCGACAAAGCCGGTCATATTTAGCATCCCGATAATAGGCAATTCTTCCCAATTCTTCGATAACATCGCCATTGCGCAGTTCTGTCTTTATCACTGATGGAAAAGCGAATTGCTTATAGCTTCCCTTGTAAGGCAACAATTGAAATTGACGCGCATTACGGATATCTTGTCTCATCTGATGAAATGCCAGCAAAGTCCATTGATCCTTATTCTCTTGACCACTCAATTTCTTCCATACTCTCAAACCTCCCGAAATGCCAGAGATCACTGTAGCTGTCAGCATTGAAATCAACATACATACAAGGAGCACTTCAACTAAGGTAAACCCTTTACGAGAGCGCATCATTCTTCGGTCTCCCTAAGTCGAAGCAGTGTCTGTAATTCTATCGAATCACTTTGAGATCCTCTTGGCCAAGCCACAATCAAAGTCACTTTTTGCAGTGGAGGATCTTCGCTATAGGGCTCAGTGAACACTTCCCAAGAATAGGGAGTGGGGCCCCCTAGTTTTGAACGAAACCTTCCAGACCCTATATGTGGAGGCGTCTCTGACTCTGTAAACTGCAATTCAAGCTCAGACATTTTAGTCATCCCATGTAGATAGGCTTCCCCCTTACGCACGGCAAGCTGAGTCATTTGAGAGGCACTGCCCAATGCAGGTAAAACCACAACAGCCACGCTGGCAAACAATACCACGCTTAGCAGTAACTCAATTAAAGTGAGTCCACGGGTCTTCCTATCTCTGCCAATTGGTGATGTCATCTTCGCTTTCTTTACCATCTGGTCCTATTGAATACAGATCATAATCGCGAGGAGGATGAGTTCCTGGGTACCGATACTTATACTCTTGCTTCCATGGGTCCAGCGGTTCTTGTTCTAAATAAGGCCCCTTCCAATTGCTAGGCATCGGTGGTGATGATGGCTTTGATAATAACGCTTGTAGGCCCTGATCAGATGTGGGATAGCGACCATTGTCGATTTCATATAATCGCAATGCCAACGAAATGTTCCCTTTGATATCTGCCTGAGCAATACTCTTTTTGGCTTCTTCTGATCTGCCTGCTAGTCTTGGCACAGCCATAGCGACTAATGCGCCGATAATGACCACCACTAACATCAATTCAATCAATGTAAAACCGCGTCGACCTTTTCGCGCTTGCCTATTCATGACATGCTCCATCGGGTTAGATTTGAGTTTTTTTAAACAAGAATAAGTCATTATACAATACTTCCTAATTCAAAAATGGGCAGTAGAATCGCAATCACGATCCACCCAACAATAGCCCCAACACCTACAACCATGATCGGTTCTAATAAAGCCGTAGCCAATCGCAATAATCGCTCGGCTTCTCTTTCATAATAATTAGCAATTTCAGTAAGCGCCTCACCCGCTTTACCACTCTCTTCCCCTACGGCCACGGTATTGACCACAAAAGATGTCATCACGGGAATTTGCTTAAGCGCCATAGCCAAGGATGACCCTTGCCTTAACAGTTCAGGTAGCACGGTTAATTGCTCGCGAATGGTGGGATGGGAAACCACTGTCATCGAATTACTGACACCATCTAGAATATCGACGCCATGATCCATCATTAAACCAAAGGACCTTGCAAAACGGCCTAGTTCTACCTGAATAATCAATGGCCCTAATACAGGTAATTTAAAAGCCAGCCGATAGAAAAATAACTTCAGTGGTGATTGCGGCAATAACCACAAAAAAACAAACCCAATCGTTAAAACAATCATGCTCACCCAAACCCAAGGCGTTGACATAAAGTTACTTGTCACAATCAGTGATCTCGTCATGAAGGGAAGCTCTTCGCCATAGCCTGTAAAGAGCTTTAACAGCTTAGGCATCACAAAGGTCATTAAAAAGATAATAGACCCCAATCCGGTCAGCCCCACAAATAATGGGTAGGCAATAGCCCCTTGAATTTTCCCACGCAGATCCTCATCTTTTTCAGCTTTATCT
>JAJDCC010000022.1 GCA_029261015.1 Candidatus Omnitrophota bacterium
AATGGCTGATGCGCTCATGCCGCACTTAGAGGCAATATAAAAAGGTGACTGTCCCCTTTTTTAGGGTTTGGAGTGAGAATGACCGATAAAATTTATGATATAGCGATCATTGGGGCTGGCGGGGCAGGTCAAATGGCCCTGTTGCGCGCAGTTCTGAACCACCTAGACACTGTGGTCTTTCATGGCGACCCCAGCACGACTAAGCGGTCACGCGCCACTTGGGTCGCTGAGGTAGACAATATTCCCGGCATGTTTGATAAGAAACGCCCGATTACCGCGACCACCCGTGAAGTCATCCAATGGATCAATCATCGCGATGACCTCAAACCGTTCTTATCCGTGGTTAAGGAAGCGGTTGTCGATCTCTCTAAGGAAGGCGATATCTTTACGCTCAAAACCGCTAAGCAAAGTTGCCGAGCCAAATACGTAGTCCTTTGTACAGGTACCATGGATGTTCAGCCTGAGATTGGAGGCTCGATTGAGCCGATTCTGCCTTATGCCAACCGATCGGATGTTTTGTACTGCATCCGTTGTGATGGCCACCGTACAGCAGGCAAGACCTGTGCGGTCATCGGTTCAGGTAATGGGGCTGGCTGGATCGCTATTATGCTGCACGAGCGCTATCAGCTGCCTAAGATCACTATTCTGCCACATGGTGCTCCTTTTAAAGCCGATACAGAGGTGCAACAGCTTCTGGAGCATTATGGCATTGAGGTGGTCGAAGGAGAGATTACAGATATCCTGGGTGATCCTAAAAAAGGCCTAGAAGGATTTGTGCTGGGGGAGCGTCAAGTGCTTGTGCAGACAGCTTTTGTAGCACTAGGATCAATCGTTTATAACGCTTTGGCAAAATCTTTAAAAGCGAAGTTGAATGATCGAGATCACTTAGTGACGGATGCACATGGGCAAACATCTGTCGATGGTTTTTATGCAGCGGGTGACTTAGTATCAGGTAAAAAGAAACAAGTTTACACAGCCTGGGACATGGCAGTAGACTCTGTTGATCATATTGATGCACGAATCCGCAAAAGTAAGCGTCCTTCTTTTAAATAAAAGGTAACGTCGTTTTAAACTTCACAGTAAGTGTCTCAGTTCTGTTGTGTTTGTTAGAACGGCTCAACGTTACTTAATTCTTTTTTACGCAATGAGTGTGTGTGAAAAAAAGTTTTTTTTCGCACTTTACTTGTCTTGCATTCGCTTCAAGCTCTGTGTAGAATACACGTGATATTTAAAAAGGGCAACGGGGCCAAGCTTTCCAAATATTTCAAGTAAGCCTACCGATGTAGTAGTAAGGAGCATCACATGTCAAACCACAAAGCACGTGTCTTAGTAATGCGCGAAACCGAAGAATTTGTCGATATCATTCGCCGTTCTTTGGATGAATCTGTCGAAGGCATGCAGTTTGAATTAAAAGCTGTTGATGATGTGCAAGATGTCTTATCGCATTGCAAACAAGCCGACACGGATATTGTTCTGTTGGAATTCAATGAACCCAGTAAAGAGGCATTGTCTGAAATTCGTATGATTCGCGACAGTGTGCGCAGGGTACCGATTGTGGTCTTAACGGACTCAGAAGAGCAGATTTTGCGCCTGCATTTTATCCACTGGGGGGCGCGGGATTGTGTGGCCAGAAATGAAGCCCTGTGTTGTCCCAAATTATTGCGCCGCGTAGTGCGCTATGCCATTGAACGTCAGCAAATACATGAAGAGCTGGATGTTGCGCGCCAAGTGCTTTCTCAAAAACCCCGTGTGGATACCATGCGTCAGTTGGCTGCCGGTGTGGCACATGAAATCCGGAATCCGCTTCAGGTGGTGTTGACGGGTGTCGATTTATTAAAGCGCGATGACCAAGAGAATGATGAAGAGCGTTTTGAGATTTTACAGTCTTTGAGTGATGCGATTAATCGTGCGGATCGGGTAGTCCAGGAATTAATCTCTTTATCCCAGCCGAATACTTTAGATTTAAAAATAGATCATCTCAATCCAGTGATTGAAAAAGCGCTGCAGGTTATTCGCAAAGAGATGAATATGTCTAAAATCAGCGTCATCACAGCCTTATCGAATCAATTACCCAAGATTGCATTAGACACACCACACATGCAAAGTGTTGTGGAGAGTTTGTTGCGCAACGCGGTCAAATCGATTACGGATGGTGGACAAATTTTAGTGAAGTCCTATCATCAAGGTATGCCTGAGAATGCGCCGATGACAGGCAATCGCGCTGCAGATCGTTTTTATCCAGGTGAAGATGTGATTGTGGTTGAAATTCACGATACGGGTGTTGAGATGCCTGAAGATCAACTCACTAAGATGTTAGATCCTTTTTTCATGACGACTTATTCAGAGCGTGATACGCGTGTGTCATTAGCTGTTGCACAGAACATCATTGAGATGCACGGGGGTTTAGCGACAGTGGGGCATTCACCTTCGGGTGGGCTCATGATTAGACTGTTCTTGAAGACGCTGCAGTAACTTAAAAATGGGCGTCAGACACCCATTTATTCCAGGGCTTCTTGGATGAGGGCTAGAGCTTGTTCAGAATAGCATTTCAGGCGAAGTGCACGAGCATGAGCTGTTTCACTCATTTTGCGCCAAGTTTTCTGAATGATGTCGATCATCTTGTCTTTCTCGGTTTTGGCAATCAGCTCATCAAACTGAAATTCTAAGAACACCAAGCACAGGGCATCTTCTAGGGTTTGCGTGTCGGGATCTTTCAGCGATTTTTTGAGGATGATAGCCGTCGCGTGATCCTGATCTTCTTGGCTATAACCCTGTTCTTGCATGATGCGACGCACTTCTGAGGCGTGGTATTTCTTGAGATCTTCGCGCCACTTCAAATACCCAATACGCCCTTCTTCATAATCAGAGCGCGGACTTTTCCAACGACCTACATGGGCTCCACGAGCAGCAATTTGCAAAACTTCTGAGGCTTGCGGGTTGAGTTCTAGTACCCAATGGTGGAGGCGTTGAGCATAGACCAATTCTTTGGGGTGGTTTTGGCCGTCGACGGATTCTGTATTGGGATCTTGGCGGTTTAAGTTATCAAGTGCTTGTAAGGTTGCTTTAAGTGACATGGTTTCTCCTTTATTTCTTCAAGCATATCATAAGCAATTCCAATTTACGTTACAATGGTTCCCATTATGCCAAACTCAGTCTTTAGACCTTTCCTCACAAAATATGCGATGAAGCATGTCCCTGTTTATGTTTTAGGGTTAGCGGCTTTGATTGCCACAACTGTAGTAACAGTCCGTATTCCTAAAGTCATTGGAGAGTTGATTGATCAGCTGCGTCTTAGTGCTCACCCGGAGTCGGCGATGCCGTGGGTTTGGCAGCTGGTGATTTTAGCAGCACTGCTGGCTCTATTCCGCACACTCTCGCGTGTTTTGATCTTTTATCCGGGGCGTAAGGTGGAGCAGTCGGTGCGCCAAGATTTTTTTAACAGTCTGACTTTGCTGCCGGCTCAGGAGCAATCGCGTTTTACCGTGGGCGATGTTATGTCGCGCGGCGTGAATGATGTCACAGCCGTTCGCGTGATGCTTTCAATGGGCATTTTACACATCGTGAATACGGGGGTTTTGGGAGCAGGAGCTTTGCAGGGTATGTGGAGTTTATCACCTGAACTGACTCAGTGGTTATTGATTCCTGTTTTAGCCATGTTTGCCACCACGGCGATTTCGGTGCGATTTATTTATAAATATATTAGATCGGCGCAAGAACGCTTGGGAGCACTCTCTGAGATGGTGCGTGAATCTTTGGGCGCTTATGAATTGGTCAACACTTATGCGATTCGCCAAGCACTGATCGATCGATTTGAAACAGTCAATCGCTCTTATAGCCAGGCCGTACAAGTAGCGGCTGCTGTACGGTCACTCATTTTTCCTATCATGTCGGTATTTATGGGAATGGGAATTGTGATGGTGCTTTGGTTTGGTGGTAACCGTGTGATTGACGGTACTCTAAAGTTAGGTGCTTTGGTGGCGTTCATGACTTACTTAGGGATTTTATTAGATCCGGTTGTTGCCATTGGTTGGGTGGTGAATGCGCTTCAACGGGGGCATAGCGCATTGGTGCGTTTATTTGCATTGATTGAGTTAAGCGACGCGCAACAGTTGCATCAACCACATGCAGATTGGCCAGGTAAAAAACTTGAGATCAGAAATTTGCATTACACATATCCATACACGACAGAAACTGAGGATCAGTCTCCATTTAGCTTACAGATTGATCAACTGAGTTTGAGTAGTGGTCAGAGTTTGGGGGTGTTTGGTGCGACAGGTTCAGGAAAAACGACCTTGGCGCATTTGCTTGCTGGGGTGATTCCTGCGCCAGAAAAGAGTATTTATTTGGATGACCAAGACCAAGCGCACATTGAAGCCAATCGCTGGAAATCAGCCATCAGTTATGTGCCGCAACAAAGTTTTTTGTTTTCGGCCAGTATTGCTGAGAATATTTGCATGTCCCAGGATCAAGATGCTAAACGCTTAGCGCAGGCGATACAATTTTCAG
>JAJDCC010000211.1 GCA_029261015.1 Candidatus Omnitrophota bacterium
GAGTTTAACCGCCTGCGTGCCACGGCATTTTTGAATGCGTATTTTGAGAAGGACAACGATGCACGCACTGGCAGCAAGGGCGACTACATCTTTCGCGATTCGGATGAAGCTGGCACTGAAATCGTTTCTATTATGTTTGAGATGAAGAACGAAGGCGATGAAACAGCCACCAAGAAAAAGAATGAAGACTTTCTCAAAGAACTCGACAAGGACCGTACGGAGAAAAACTGTGAATACGCTGTTTTAGTGTCGCTGCTAGAGCCCGATAGCGATCTTTATAACTCGGGTATTGTCGATGTGTCGCACCGTTTCCCTAAGATGTATGTCGTGCGTCCGCAGTTTTTCATCCCGATCATTACGCTGTTGCGCAACGCCGCCCAGAACTCACTGAAGTACAAAGCAGAACTGGCGCTGGTCAAATCACAAAACATCGATATCACGAACTTTGAAGACGATCTAGATGCGTTTAAAACAGGCTTTGCGCGTAACTACGAACTTGCCTCCAAGAAATTTAAGACGGCAATTGATGAGATCGATAAAACTATCGACCACCTTCAGAAAACAAAAGAGGCACTGCTTGGTTCGGAGAACAATCTGCGCCTTGCCAACAACAAAGCCGACGACTTAACCGTCAAGAAACTCACCAAGAATAACCCCACCATGGCCGCCAAGTTTGCAGAGCTTAAGTAAATTTGCTGAACTTTTTAGTCCTGTCTTCATCAGTCCATGCTTGTGATAGTACTTCATATTCCTCAAGTGGAGAATCGCCAGCGTTGGTGCGGTCAGCATCTCTAGATGTTTCAGTAAACTCATACGTAGAGTTGCTGAGTTTTGGGTTGCTAGATGTAAATGCTACAGCGAAAACGCCAAGAGCACACCAAAGTAAGTAATGGGTAAAAGAAACTTTTTTTGTCATGAGGCTCCTCTAATACATCTAATATAGGATGCCTGAAGGGCTTAGGTAAAGAGGTTTCAACTAAAATATTCCAAGCCCAGACACCCAGTCCTCTCACCAGATGTCTGGCCTGGAAATTGCCGTTACTTTAAATCACTCAACTTCGCACCGAAGTTGATGTGAAAGGGCACTCCATCCAACACCATGGCTGGTACCGATTTCACACCGGCTTTCTCTGCTTCAGCTATCCGCGAAGCATCTTCACCCAGATGGACGTTCTCTACTTGATACTTGGATGAATCAATTGCCTGGGCGACTTTTTGCTCGGCCTCAACACATACCGGACAGCCCGCGTGGTAAAATATGGCCTTACTCATGGTATTCCTCCTGGTTGTCAGTTTTAAAACCACCTAAAGAGTAACTACTTGTGTGGATATAAACTAGCGGGCACTTTTTGGTGGGGTAGGCACAGAAAGGTCTTAATTGCTTCAATTGATGAAAAAAGAAACCCTAAAAAAATCGCGCAACAACTACGCAAGACTCGAACAAGTGGTGGGGTGTAAGTGGTCCGTTTCAGTGCTTCAAGCTGTGCAATTGGGTGTGCATAGACCGGGTGAACTTGAAAGAAGCATTGAGGGGATTTCTGCCAAGGTGCTCGCTGAGCGTTTAAGAAAGTTAACGGCATATGGATTATTGAGCAAAAAAGTGTATGCCGAAGTCCCGCCCAGAACAGAATACCAATTAACCTCTGTAGGTCGTCGCTTAGTAAAAATCATTGAGAACATTCACGCCTTAGATGAAACCATCAATTCTGGAGATCAATAGATGCAACAAAAACCCTTATTCAAAGCGATATTCTGGAAAGCCGCACTGGTGGCCTTGTTTTTTAATGCCGCACTTTGTGCACATGCAGACACCGGAAAATCAGTCGCTTATGAAGTCAATGATCAAGTTTATGAAGGCTACTTTGTCTTATCTGGTCAAGAGGCGCCTTTAGTGGTGTTGATTCATGATTGGGATGGGTTGACGGATTATGAGGTGAAGCGTGCGCACATGCTCGCCACCGAAGGTTATAGCGTATTTGCTGCGGATTTATTTGGCAAAGGCGTGCGGCCAACGGAGTCGACAGATAAACGTCAGCACACAGGCGAATTGTATCAAGACCGCGCCAAAATGCGTCGGTTGCTGCATGGTGCGTTGATGGCAGCTAAAAAACATGGTGCTGACATCGATAATGCTGTAGCTATGGGTTATTGCTTTGGTGGTGCTGCGGTATTGGAATGGGCACGCTCGGGTGCAAACCTTAAAGGTTTTGTGACCTTTCATGGGGGACTCAAAACACCCGAAGGACAAGACTATTTCAAAACACAGGGAGAGTTACTCGTTTTGCATGGCACAGCTGATGCAGCGATTTCGATGCAGGAGTTTGGTGAATTAGCGGATGCTTTGGAGTCTGTCTCAGTTCCACACGAAATGATTACCTACGGTGGCGCAGAGCATGCGTTTACGGTTTTCGATGGCAGTCGCTATCAAAAGCAGGCTGATGAAAAATCTTGGCAGCGATTGCTTGAATTCCTTGAAAGGGTCACATGAGGCTAACTGGAGGGTGTTTTTGCGGCCAGATTCGTTATGAAATTAGCTCACCGCTAAAGAGTGCTCGTTGTTGCCACTGTTCAAAATGCCGCAAGGTATTTAGCGGAGCAGGGTCGGCGTATGCTGAGGTGATTCCAGGTTCTTTTAAATGGTTGCAAGGCCAAGAAGCCTTATCGCGATATGAGAGTGTGAAAGATTGGGGGCTGTGTTTTTGCAAGCAGTGCGGCACTACGCTGTGTGGTATGCATAAAGATGATGTGCATGGAGTTACGCTTGGCAGTGTCGATGGCGATCCTGGTATTCAAATTGGCATGCATATTCATGTCGACTCCAAAGCGCCATGGGATCATATCGGTGGAGAGGCACCTCAATACCCAGAGGGGCCGCCTCAATAAT
>JAJDCC010000212.1 GCA_029261015.1 Candidatus Omnitrophota bacterium
CTCTCGCTGATTCACAAGTCTCCCAGTGGGATGCCCAATCACATTCACACAAGGATGCTCCATCGCTTGTATGATTCTGTGAGTCATTTGTTTTTCACTTTGTGCAAACCCTGTATGAATGGATGCTACCACGAAATCTAACTGAGCAAGCAAATCATCCGGGTAATCTAATTCCCCCTCATTAAGAATATCCACCTCGGCACCTGCCAGAACAGTTAAAGGTAATTTACGCTTTTTTAGAGCATGAATACGCTCAATTTGCTGAGCTAATCTATCATTGGAGAGCCCATTAGCCACACGTAACGACTGTGAATGATCCGTCACTACATAATAAGCATAACCCTGAGCAACCGCCCCTTCCAACATGGTCTCCAAAGCATCCTTGCCATCTGACCAATCCGTATGGGTATGAAAGTCTGCTTGAATGTCTTGTGCTTCTACCAATTCGGGCAGTGAATGCGATTCAGCCTGATTGATCTCATCAGTTCCCTGCCGTAATTCCGGAGGCACCCAATCCAACCCCAGACGTGCATAAAGCGCAGCCTCATCCTTTCCTGCAACAGAGACTTCTGTTTTCTGATCAAATAATCCATACTCATTCAAACGCAAACCTTGCTGTATCGCTCTTTCTCTTAAAGCCACATTATGCTCCTTAGAGCCCGTAAAATACTGCAATGCAGCGCCATAACTTTCTTCCTTAATCATACGAATATCTATTTGCCTGGCTTCTTGAGTAAGGAATGAAATTTTGGTCGGCCCCTGATGGGTGATCTCACTTACAAAAGATGACGCTTTAAGGCATTCAACCACGGCTGAGGATTGAATGTCTTGAATAAGAATGTCAATATCACCCACGGTCTCTTGAGACCGCCTAAGACTGCCTGCAGCCTCTATCCGTTTCACATTCAATTGAGATTTGAGATAATCAATGATCGTTTGAGCCAAGCTACGTGCCATCGCTAAACTCATTCGCTCCAAACCTTGGCGGTATAACTGAATTCCCTTGAGGATTTTTTCTTCTTTCTTTGCTCCAAAACCGGGCAAGCTGCGTATTTTTTCTTGACGCGCAGCCTTCTCTAAAGAGTCGATATCCACAATCTTTAAGGCTTCATGCAGTTGCTTGACCGACTTAGGCCCCATCCCAGAAATTTCTAACATATCCAATAAGCCTGGCTCAATAGATGCCCTAAGCTTATCAATAGCCTCCATAGTTCCTGTAGATAGAAACTCTTCTATTTTCTGTGCGAGGTCTTTGCCAATGCCTGCAAGCGTATCCAACTCTTTAGCAGCCACCATTGCCGCCAAATCACCGCCATAATTTTCTAAAGACTGCGCACCTCGACGGTAGGCGCGTACACGAAAAGGATTCGCGCCTTGAATTTCAAGAATATCTGCTGCTTCATGAAAGCGTTGAGCAATGTGTTTCTGAATCACCGCTTCCCCTTTTTTCTAATGAACTCTGGCAACCACAATCGCCACGATTTTTCTAGTCGGTCAATTTTGGATTTGAATTGTTTTTCAATCGACTGCTCAATACCCATACCGTTGTTTAAATCTTCTAGAACTTTACGGTGTCGCCAAAAGCCATACTTTTGTGAAAGAAAAGCGACGACACTGTGCGCCTGCTGATACCCCAAAGCAATATCCTGAGGAGGCCGAGATTGTGAAAACAAAGAACCCATTTGAGCCCAGGGGACCAAGGCATCCTGCTCGTATGCCGCTGTCACCAAATTGATTTCAGGGGTGCCGTATTTTGCCCCCTCATATTCAGCCAGCCCTTCGTTGTACCATACTGGAATACTGCTTTGATTCAAATCCCCAATAAGCGCATGAGTGTATTCATGAAAAGTTAATTGATTCACCATAGATTCAGGGTAGGCTTGGTTAGGTAAAGGCAATCTGATTTTCCCGTCAAATTGCCCCGCAACCCATTCTGGAGTACCTGTACGCATATTCCTAAAAGTGTCCCCATTGTAAAGTAACACCACAAACTTATGTTTAGGCCAGTAACGAAAATCTGTTCCCACATCACGACGCGCTTTCATCAAAGCCTTCTCATAATCAAAACCTGTTTGTCGCTCGACACCATCTTCAAAACGAATATCAAAGAAAGAGTTATGTATTTTTTTGAAATCCGTTTCAACCGCGTATTCTTGGTTCAATCGATTCAAACGCTCTGAGATAAGCGAACTGGAGGGATCGAGTTTCTTAGCCGTTTGCCAAGCACTCTTTGCTTTGGTCAGACTCTGATTGTCATATTCGATATCTCCCAGCAGAATATAGGCCTCTGCCGATTTCGGATTCAACCGAATAGCCTGTTGTACCAACCGCTTAGCTTCACGGTGCTGCTCTCTAGAGTAGGATGCCCTCTTGGTATTTTCCATCAACTCCGCTGCTTGATTGATATAAAGTGCTACTAAATTATTCTCATACTGGGCATCTCCTCCGCTTAAGCTGATGGCTTTGCGAAGATACTCTTCAGACTCCGACCACCGCTGGCTTTGCCCTAATAATATGGCGTAATTATTGTAAGCAATGGATAATTGAGAGATAAGAGTCTCGTCTTTACTCGTTGTTCTCACGGCTTTTTCAAGCTTCAAAATGGTGGTTTGGGTCCGCTCAAGCTCACTCTGATTCGCCGAAACATCAGACAGGCACAGACACAACAAAGCAAAAGTGAGCGCACTAACTCGCCACATGCCCAATAAACTCCATAATTTTTTTAGCCACTTGAATAGGCACATCATCGGTTTCACAATGCAATTCATGTTTAGCTTGCTCAAACACATATTTAACTTTGTTACCTTGAATACGATCAAACCAATCAGCCACTTTCTCCTGATGAATGATGTGATCCGCTTGACCCCATAGCGCTAGCAGAGGCACTTTAAGCTGAGTTATTAGCGCAAGCTCCGATTGGAACTCAACCATCGACACATACGTTCTAGCACTCATTCGGTCATGCACCAATGGGTCTTGGCGATAAGCCTCATTAGAAGTGTGGCTACGGCTTAGATCCGCTACATTCAAACCCATCGGTAGCGTCACAGCCGGTAGCACTTGAGAGATTCCCTTGGCTAATAAAGTTTTCCATCGAGGAGGAGAAAACCCCACCCCTATTAAAGGCGCTTGAACAATCAACCCTGCCCATATCGGTTCTTGCGCCACCCACTTAAGTGCGACCAAACAACCAAAACTGTGCCCCATCAAGTATACAGGAGACTGCGATCCCGTATAGCGTAACTGATCAGACAACCAAGCATTCAAAGATTCGACACAATCCTGTAGGCTGCCCAAATCCCCCCTTTTCCCTTCTGTCTGTCCATGTCCCCAAAGATCTGGCATTAAAACACGAATTTGGGCTTGAGATAACCGCTGAGCAAGCAATTCGTGACGCCCACCATATTCACCAAAACCGTGCAAAAGCACTACTGTTGCCAAAAATGATTTGGGCTGATAATCACGAAAAAACAAACGTCTACGTTGATTGGAGTCGAACCAATACCCTTCATGATAGGTAATGGACATCGCAGCCGTTATTCTGTGTAGAGATTTTCGAGGATGGACGCATACCTTTGAGCAACAGATTTACGTTTCATTTTAAGCGTAGGGGTTAATTCGCCTGAGTCCAAACTGAACTCCTTATCTAACAAAGCAATTTTTTTGATCTGTTCAAATCGAGGCAATTCCTTCTGAGCGTTTTCTATCAACCCCCAGTAATACTGCTTAACCTTATCCTGTTGAACAAATTCCTCAGCAGAACAAAACGCTATTCCACATGCCTCTGAAACAATTTTCTGTTTCTCAAGATCCGGTACAATCAACGCCACACAATAGGGTTTTCTGTCTCCATAAACCAAAGCTTGTGCGACTTCAGGAATCAAGACAAACAATCCTTCTAATTTTTGAGGGGCAACAAACTTTCCACCAGCAGTTTTTATCAAATCTTTTTTACGATCCGTTATCTTTAAACACCCCTCAGCATCCAGTTCACCTATATCCCCCGTATGAAACCACCCCTCTTCAATCACTCTGGTCGTTTCATCAGGACGATTATAATAACCTTGCATGATATGCGGCCCCCGTGTGAGGATTTCGCCGTCTTCGGCAAATTTCACTTCAACACCAGGCAGTAAAGGTCCCACTGTCCCAAATTTAGGTTTTGGATAGCGATTCACCGCAATAACTGGAGATGTTTCAGTTAATCCATACCCCTCAAGCACAATGACCCCCACTCGATAGAAAAACTCTCCAATTTCCTTAGACAAAGGCGCTCCCCCTGAAACAAAGAAACGCAGATTGCCCCCTAATTTTCCCTGCAATTTTTTGAGCACCAACTTTTGCGCAATCATCCGTTTGAACGTTTGCAAAAAAGAAGGTTTGGGCGCATTCAAGTAGGCCGCATTTGCAGATATCGCCCATTGAACCAACCGTTGTTTTTTTGCAGGCATTGCCTGAATACCTACCTGAATTTTTCCATAGAGTTTCTCAAAAAAACGAGGAACCCCCAACATGACACTAGGCTTCACTTCCAACATATTTGCCCCCACAGAATCCATGGTTTCTGCATAGGCAATCACAGCTCCTGCCTTAAGCATTAAATACCATCCAGCCATACGCTCAAAAACATGACAAAGAGGCAAAAAAGAAAGATGCGTATCGGTTTCGGTGATGGGCGTCACCTCTAAACTGGCTTCAACATTGGAGAGAAAATTACGATGGGAGAGCATGACCCCTTTAGGAGTCCCCGTAGTTCCTGATGTATAAATAAGTGTCGCTGTGTCTTCAGGCTTTATCCGACTCTCATTAAACTTTAAATTTCTCTTCACCGAATCATTCACTGCCTTACCTTCCATTAAAGCTTCTTGCCAACCACACACCGAAGAATGATTAGGTCGTTTGCGATCCATGACCACAATCGTTTTCAGTGAATCCACAGCAGCGGCGACCTGCACTAATTTGTCAACCTGATGGGTGTCTGATGCAAAGGCCAGAACAGGATTACAATCTTGAGCGATCACGGTGATGTCATGAGCATTCAGCGTGGCGTAAATAGGCACCGTCCACGCCCCCACTGTTTGGATGGCTAAATCTGCCACTGCCCATTCAGGACGATTTTCAGCCAGGATTAAAATACGGGTTCCAGGCTCAATGCCGCGACTGGTCAAATACTGTGCCAGTAAGACAACAGCATCCTTGGCTTGATTCCATGTCGTAGTCTCGTAAGGGGATTCGGGGGTTTTCTTAGAAAGGAATAACGGTTTATCGGTATATTTTTGCGCTTGTGTAAAAAAAAGTTGGGGAATGGTTTGCGCCATAAACTAGAACAACTTTACCAATACGGCTCTTTTGAGATATTCCAGATCAATCGGTTTAGTGATGTACTCATAAGCACCCGCTTCAAAAGCACGTTTTCCTTCTTGCTCATTCCAGACCGCCGTCACCATAGCGACAGGAATTTCAGGATCTATTTCTTTTATTTTTTTAAGTGTCTTAATTCCGTCCAATTCACCAGGCATCATGATATCAAGCAACACTAAATCTGGCTTGTTTGCCTGCACAGCTTTCACACCATCCACACCACAATTAGCCACATCTGCGATGTATTGACCTGTGCCCTCAAGATTCAGTTTCAATAAACGGGTAAATGAAACCTCATCATCCACTAACAGAATTTTCTTTTTATCCATTATTCCGCGCCAAGCTGTTGATCGATACAGGCTAATACTGTTTCAATATTTGCAGGCTTAGCCAGAAAAGGCTGTCCACCAATGACACCTTTTTGAGCATCGGCTTCTTCACGTGAAACTACAGCTGTCAAAAACACAATAGGAATGGAGTCCATCCCTGGTGTCGATCGTATTGTATCTGCAACGGTACTTCCATCCATATCAGGCATCATCACATCCAGAAAAATCATATCTGGCCTGAACTCTTTAACGACTTTAATGACAGAAGCCCCTTGATTTTCTTCACGAACTTCAAAGCGCCCTGTTTTTTCTAAATTAAGCTTCAGCAATCGCGTCAGACTGACTTCATCATCAACTACAAGGATTTTTTTCTTATCCATCATTCGCTCCAATAAAACTAGATGATTCCTGTTTCCATCCAACGCAACTCATCATTGAGTACAGACTGGGAAACCGATACCGTCTCTTTGTCTTCATTATTGCCCACTGAACTGAAGTACCCTTTAATACGCCTACGAGCCATTTTACAATATAGATCCGCTAATTGTTCAGGACTTTTATCTGAAGGGTTTTCTTTTAACAACGAAGACGCCTTAGAGCAAGCCGATATCATAGCAAAAAGCTCACACCCCACATCTACAAGTCGAGCTAAACGCAGTTGCTTGTCTGCTAATTTTATTTGGTGAACCATTGCACTGTGAAACAGATTCAGTGCCAATTTACGGCTCATCCGTTCGGCAAATCGCATATGCCCGCCTAAGCGCGAGCCAAAACTGGAATATCTAGGCCAAAATCCCCATGATAGCCATAATTGAGGATACCAAAGCGCGTATCGCACCCCCGCCTTGAGTAAAGCCGTCACGCGCTGACCCAAACTGGACCGTTTACTCAACATCTTGGTCAGCACCTGCATATGCGAATCCAAAGCTTCACGAGCAATGAACAAATGCATGATATCCGAGGTGCCTTCAATGATGCGATTGATGCGCGTATCACGCATAATTCTTTCTAGAGGCACGCCCTCTTCATTACGGGCCTTGAGAGAGTCCGCTGTTTCATAGCCACGGCCACCCCGAATCTGAAGCGCATCGTCTACAATTTGCCAAGTTTGTTCAGAACAATACAGTTTAGCCATCGCGGCTTCAAGACGGATATCGATAGTCTTGCGATCCACCAATGAAGAAGTAAGCCATACCATTGCGTCCATAGCAAAGGTCGTTGCTGCCATTTGGCCAATCTTTTCTGCAACAGCCTCATGCTCACCAACGGGTTTCCCCCACTGGTTCCGTTCTTTACTCCATTCACGAACAAATTGAATGCATTTTTTTGCCGTCCCTACACTGCCAGCAGGAATGGCAATACGTCCAGCATTCAGTGTCACCAGGGCCAATTTCAAGCCTTTCCCCGTCCCCCAAATGATATTTTCTTTGGGAACTTTAATCTGCGTAAAACGCAACACCCCATTTTGTATGCCTTTTAGGCCCATAAAATCACACCGATGGACCACTTCAAATCCAGGCATTGATTTTTCGACTATGAAGGCCGTGATTTGTTTGCGTTCTCTGCCATTAACGGTAACTGCCGGCGTTTGTGCCATCACCACAATCACATCAGCAACCGGTCCATTGGTACACCACAGTTTTTCGCCATTCAATATGTATGATTGCCCATCTTCTGTGGGCACCGCTGTCGTCAACATATTGGCAGGATCCGAACCCACGCCTGGCTCTGTTAGGGCAAATGCTGACACAGTTCCCTTGGCCAGCTTAGGCAAATATTTCTTTTTTTGCTCATCGGTGCCAAAAAGCATTAGGGGTTGTGGCGCACCAATGCTTTGATGAGCACTCAACCAAACCGTTGTCGTCCCACAATAGCTGCCCAATAAGGCGATAGCACGATTATAATTGGTTTGCGAGAGCCCCAACCCACCGTATTCTGTGGGTATTTTCATACCAAAACACCCCAACTCCGCTAACCCCTGCAAAACCCGCGCAGGCACTTCACGTGTGCGGTCAATTTCGTCTGGATCGAGTTCACTTTTGAGGAAGGTTGAAAGTTTCTCAAGAAACTCATCACCAATTTTGCGATCCGCTTCTCGTTGCTTGGGATAAGGATGCACCAAATCGGTTCGAATTTTACCTAAAAACAGATCCGCTACAAAACTGGGATAATGCCATTCAGACTCTCGAGAAGCTTCTGTTACTGCTAAGGCTTCAGGAGAATCTTTACCAAGAAGGACATCACTGTCATCAACTGAATGTGCCATAAGGCCTCCTGTTCCTTAACAGTCTTGGAATTTGGGTTGTCGCTTCTCAAGAAAAGCGCTGACACCTTCTTTGGCGTCTGCTGTTTGTGCTATCTGAGCAAATGCTTCTGCTTCTATTTGCATCCCACTAGCTAAATCTGTATTCAAGCCCTGCTCAATAGCTTTCAGGGATTGCTTTATGGCAACGCCGCCTTTACTTGAAATTTTACGCGCCAAGTCTTTTGCCGCCTTAAGCACCTGGTCTTGAGGGACCACCATATTGAGCAAACCTAAACGGTGTGACTCTTGCGCAGTGTACACCTCTCCGCTCAAAATCCATTCGGTCGCTTTAGCTTTACCGATCAATCGGGGCAAGCGTTGCGTACCACCCCAACCGGGGATAATCCCTAAAGCAATTTCAGGTTGGCCAAATCGCGCACGATCACCACTGACACGCATATGACAGGACATGGCCAGCTCTAGACCACCCCCTAAACACACTCCATTAATCGCGGCAATCACAGGCTTGTCCAAATTCTGCAATTTCATAAAAACTTTTTGTCCCAATAAAGACATATTCTGAGCATCTTCAGGAGATGAAAGCTTAGACACTTCTTTGATGTCAGCACCCGCTACAAATGCCATTGAACCAGCACCTGTGAGGATAACCACCTTAATCGACGCATCTTGTGCTAATTCATCAAGAGCCTGATCCAGACCCTGTAGCGTAGCTTGGTTCAAAGCATTCACCGGCTTGTGATCTATCGTCACAATAGCTAAGGATTCTTCTTGAGAGACTTTTACAAATTCACTCGATGATACGGCCATAACGTTTCCTCTTATGCTGTTGCGTATTCAAAAAAACCTTTACCTGCTTCTTTACCTGTGTGCCCTGCAGCCACCTTGCGTTTGAGTAAAGGGGATGGCCAAAAACGCTCACCATAAATTCCTGTAAGCCGCTCCAGTTCAGCCAATACATTAGGCAGTCCCACTTCATCTGCATAATGTAAAATCCCTCCTCTATCTTGAGGGAAACCCAATCCTGCAATCACTGACAAATCAACATCGGCTGCCGTACAGACGTTTTCTTCTATGCAGCGAATGGCTTCGTTAATGAGTGGATACATCAATCGATTAGCAGAAAACCCTTCGGACTTGGGTGCTTCTTGAGACAAATCAGCAATCACTTGTTTTAACTCAGGATCTTCTTGTCCAGCCCGATCACCATAAAGATAAAATCCTGCACCTGACTTAACGCCAAGACGCCCCATATCCGTCAACCTTTTCCATATAGAAGCAGGCTGCATGCGAGGACCATAGGAATCTAAAAGAATATTGACCACTTCACGGCACACATCAAAACCTAAATTATCCACCAATGTAAACGGTCCCATGGGCATTCCAGCCTCAACCATCGCATGGTCAATTTCTGCCGCTGATGTGGTGCCTTCTTCAAGACAAAATGCAGCCTCATTCAAATAAGGCATCAGGATACGGTTTACCAGAAAACCTGCACACTCATTGACTCTAACTGGAAGTTTGCGCAAACTCTCACTGAAGCTAGTGATATCCCCCACAGTTTCTTCTGAAGTGTCCAGACCCGGAATCACCTCAATCAATTTCATGACATGCGCGGGATAGAAAAAATGCATTCCAATCACTTTATGAGGTCGTTTAGTCACACTGCCCAGTGCCGAAATAGACAATGAAGAAGTATTCGAACATAAAATGGCTGTTTCCGGGAGTACTTCATCTAATTCTTTAAAGATGCGTTGCTTTAATTCCAATTGCTCAGGAACGGCTTCAATGACCACATCCACATCTTTAAACATTTCGTAGTCTGTCACCCCTGTGATGAGTGACATTTTAGATTCCATCTCATCCTGAGTCATCTTGCCTTTATCGACTCGACGCTGATAAATATTGCGAGCCACTTTTAATCCAAAATCGACTTTAGATTGATCAATATCTTTGATCAACACGGGCAAGCCGCTAAAGCTTATCGCTTGAGCAATCTCGGCTCCCATCGTGCCACCACCGACCACTGCCGCTTTATAGATATACATCGTGTTGACTCCTAAATTCGCTCAAAAATAATGGCACCACCCTGCCCGCCACCAATGCAAGCAGTTGCGATTCCGGTAGATGCGTTTCGTCGTTTCATCTCATGCAATAAACTCACTGTAATTCTTACACCCGTAGCGCCTACAGGATGCCCTAAAGCAATGGCACCTCCATTAACATTCGTTTTGTCACGATCAAATTGCATTTCTTTCTCACATGCCAAAAAAGTAGCGGCAAAAGCTTCATTAATTTCTAATAACTCGATATCTTTCAAAGTCATTCCCGCTTTTTTCAGAGCTTCAGGAACAGCATATGCAGGCCCCATTCCCATCCGTTCCGGTTCTAATCCGGAAAACGCGTAGGACTTCACACGCGCAATAGGCGTAAAACCCAAAGCCTTGGCTTTCTCTGCAGACATCATCAGCAGCATAGCAGCGCCATCTGCATTAAAACACGCATTTCCGGGAGTCACTGTTCCGTCTTCTTTAAAGATGACTGGGTACTGTCCTAGGGTTTGTTCATTTAATCCAGGATTGATACCTTCATCTTGCGTAAAAGGTTCTGGTGGCAAATTCTTTCCCATGACACGTTTGGGAACCATAACCGGAACGATTTCATCTTTAAACTTATTTTCGCGCGTAGCACGAAATGCGCGTTGATGAGAAAAAACCGCATACTGATCTTGATCTTTGCGGGTCAATGAATATTCTTCGACGAGGTTTTCCGCTGTTTCCCCCATGATGAGGTTACAGACAGGATCGGTGAGTCCCTCCCATACCGTATCAATCATTTGCGCATGGCGAATCCTTTTGCCCCATCGCATATCACGGCTGACATAGGGGGATGAACTCATATTCTCAGCACCACCGGCTACCTGCACATCACGGTCACCACATTGAATATTTTGGGCAGCGCTGACAATGGCTTGCAATCCAGAAGCGCAATTTCTTTGCACTGTGTAGGCAGGAGTTTTGATAGGAACACCCGCGCGTAGACCAATCACGCGCGCAATATTGGGAGCATCAGAGCTTTGGCCCACGCATCCAATAATCAACTCTTCTAAATCTTCAGGTTTAATCTGAGTGCGCTCAATCAAACCTTTCAGAGCCGCTTCACCCAAATCCTGTGCAGTAAGATTACGTAATGCGCCACCAAATGTACCTTGGGGCGTTCGAACACCATCAACAATGACAACTTCGGTTCCCATGGCTATCCCTGATGTTAAGTGATTTTAATGAACTTTAACTTGAAATATTATCCTAAAGCGCCGCAAACAAATTGTCAATGCAACGCAAAGCTAACCTAAAGGCTCATCGTCTTTGTCTTGCATCCCTACCAAACGCTTAATTTCTGGAAGCCTCTGCAAAGCAGCTTCTTCACCTCGCTTAATGAACTTCTCAGGATGGAAGAATTCAAGCCAATGAGATCCAGGCACCGTTGGCCGTAATGTCAAATCGGCATCATGACACGCAATTTCTGCAATTTGATGTTCCATCGCTTGCATAGAACGCATAATGACATCGAAAACAAGCGGAGAAAAAGCGCGGACCAATTCCTGTCGCAACCAAGCCAAAAAACGAATCGGAAAGGCCCGGGTCATGATGCGCGCTTCACGCTCTTCTTTCTTGCGGCGTAAGGTTTCTTGATTAGCCGATATTTCTGGCGTCGTCGGGAAAACATTAACCGCAATGACCCTATGTGCTCCTGCATCTTTTAAGGTACTGATAGGCACCGGATTGAGCACCCCTCCATCTAGGCATACTTTCCCTTTATACAAAGTTGGTTTAAAGATTCCTGGAATAGAAACCGACGAGCGCACAGCCTCAGCAATAGAGCCAGAATCAAAGACGATTTCTTCACGCGCCATGGGATTAGCCGCCACCACCTGCAAAGGTATTCTGCAATCTTCAAACCG
>JAJDCC010000213.1 GCA_029261015.1 Candidatus Omnitrophota bacterium
TTGGCCTAGATGGGTTAACGTCAAACCCCTATTTGAAACAGGGATTCCCATTTGGGCTATATGGCTTGCCATCACAGCCTTAGGGGACGTGGATCAACTGCTTATAGCCACTTTGATAGGCCCCACCGAATTGGGCCATTACAGCATTGCTGTTTTCCTGGGCAGTTTATTACTGCTGCTCCCAATGGCCTTGCGCAATGTCTATCACCCATTACTCATTCGTGAATTGGCAGACCACAAAAATCCAAAAAAATTGATTCATTACTTTAAACACAGCATTCACTTAATGAGTCACACCGCACCTATTCTTATTGTTGCTGCATTCTTTTTAGTAGAGCCGGTCATTCTTCTGGTTGCTCCAAAGTATGAACCAGGCATCCTTGCTGCTCGTTGGTACTTTTTGGGAACTTTTTGGACCATGATCACTTCTACGACCTACATGTTTTGTTTAGCCTTATCTCGCAAAAAAGCATGGTTGCTGCAAACACTTTTCGCTATCGCAGTGCATATCGGAATCACTTTTTATGTCATAAAGGTGGGATATGGATTGGAAATTGTCGCACTCACTAATGGCATTGTGTTTGCTCTCTACAGCACCAGTCAAATTCATACAACCCTAACTCTGCTCAATTCACAAAGAGAATTCCTCCCTCTCATCGTAAGAACCCTCAGTTCATTTGGAATACTGCTTGGCGTATGCTTGTTGCCATATTATGGGTTCCCTTCTCAGTCAAGCTCAACGCTTGACTTGTTTAGAGTAGCTCTATTGCGTATGCTATTTGCATGGGTGATTCTGATTCCTATTTGGCTATGGATTAACCGTAAAGAAAAATTCACCGAATTATTCAATACCCAAGCAGTTACGGTTTCGCTTGATGCAGACTACAAGGAAATGCTTTGATCTTGCTCTAGAATCACTCCCTTTCGGGATATAAGGATACTTAATCTTACTTAGCCAGATGAAATGGTATACTTTAAGCACAAAATCAAAAGGATAGCCCAACCGACTATGACGACTCGACAAGCACCTTTAAGAGGTTTTTTGCGACATTATCTGCTGTCTCTGACCGCATTAATTTTAGGCTTATCTCAGAATACTTTTGCACAATTGCCTCAAGGACAACAAACCGTCATAAACTTGATCGAAAACCTGGTCATCATCCCTTCTCCTCCGATTGCAAAGAAGCGAGGTACCGAATCGCATCTGTTTATGGGACAATTCACCCTAGCAGACGGTTCCTCTTATCAGCTAGCTCAAATACCCGAAACAGCCCCTCTCTATACCATTGAAAGAAATGGAGAGCTGCAAAGCTCAAGAAGACCGCGTAGCACCGATGTCCTTGAAAGCATTCAAACACCTTTTTCGTTTTTTATTGTCTTTCCCGATTCACGACGCATCGTGTTATTGCATCCCAAAAATAATGCTTACGCTGCTCATATTTTTGAAATTGGCGCCATGACAGATTCAGTACTCATGCTCAAAAAAAGCTCACCCCTTAAGGAGCTGCCATTAGAAGTCACCCAAGATTTAGCTGGTTATGATTTTTCTGAAAAAAGAAATCCCCCTACTATTAGCCTTGAAATTAACGGCCTTGTCGAGAGAGTGCGGGGTAATAAGATTATTTTAGACCTGTACCTACCTGATTTTATAATGCCTAATTTGGCCGAGAGAATTGTTTCTAAAGGCCTCAAAACCAATGTTTTCTTGAACGTCACCAGAGATTCTGAAATCACCTTTCCCCTAGAAGGAGGAGGTGTTTATACCACTCAAAATCCAAATACCAAAGATTTGGAAAAGCTGGTTAACCTAGATATCGTTGCCACAATATACCTACCCCAAAAAAAAGGAGACGTTCAGCTTATCGAACTGTCTCCTGCGGTGCTTTAGTCGATGAAAAAATATTTGCGTCAATTTTTGATTTTCGGAATCGCTTTGGGCCTTTCAATATTCGGAGGCTCCATGATGTACGCCTCTGCCGGCTGCGGAAGCAAAGACCCTAATTGTGGCAATCCTAACGGGGGCTGTTACCGGGCATGGAAAGACGGTTGCTGTAAAACGATCTATCACAATGGCTGCGATAATGAAAACAACAATTCTTGCAAATACAGTGACAGCCCACCGGGCTGCAGTGGAGGTAGCGGCAGTGGTAGCGGGAGTGGTGGTGGACCGCCCCCTCCTCCCCCCTGCAAACCTAAATGCAAGACTAAGTGTGGCCAAAGTGATGGTTGCGGCGGCAAATGCTCGGGACCTAAAACAGATGGTGTTTGCTGTAACAATGAACGCCCTGGAAAAAGCAAATTCAACTATGCAGACTGCGGTGTCGGCTGCGACGGACGAAATTGGGGGCCTGTGAATGCAGCCAATAACACCTGTTTTACAGACAGCTCATGCAATTCTAAATCAAAAGCTTTGACCACAGGCGGTCCCTAAATGTTAAAGCCTTTCGGAATACTCAAGTAATTCCTGTACCTTGTCCTTCACATAGGGACAACGGATAGGGTTGACTTCCCAATCACTCAAATGCACAATCGCCTGACGCGTCGGGTCTATGCCATATTCTGTCTCTAAAATATAGTGATACAAAGACAGTTGAAGTCCGTACTTAACCGTATGGCAATCGTCTAAATCAACAGCTGGCCCTTTCACCCCTCGTTTATTGCCAAAAGGCTTGCGGTTTATTCGTTTATTGGTTTTCCAATCTACCAGGAGATAAATACCCGTAGTTTTATCCCTAGCCAGTAAATCGATAGTCCCTGCCAAGCCAAGCTGCTCAGAGTAAACGATCACTTCAGGGAAAAGGTCATATCGCTTGCTAGATAAATTGGCCGCAAGCCATTCAAAACCCTGCTTCCCTTTGCGGGTCTGAGGAAATTTATTCGTGAGAATGCCTTCTTCCATCTCTGAATGAACGCGAGTGCCATCATCAGCAGCTTGTTTCCATTCAGCCAATAAGCTCTCCACAGTGTAGTCTCGGTACTTGGCATTCGTAGCCACCAAACGCTCTGCCACCGCTTGAGCATCAAAGGGTTCAAAAAAGGATTCAACGAATTCTGTACAGCTAGTAAAAGTCATTTTTGGATTACTCGCCAGCCGATAGGTATGTGTTTCTACCTCTAAGGCAATGTCTTGATGAGTAATCGATTTATAAGTAGTGGTATTTGACATAGGTCCTTTCAGGATTTTTAACTTATTTTCACCCTGCACATCCTACACCATTTTCTGCTAGTATGCGGGCTATGAAAGATAGAACCTTGGAAGTTAAAGAAGAACCCACAAAAAAAAGGGTCTCGCAGCAACTCAATCCAGCCAAGATTGTCAGCTTAGCGTTCATGTTGGTCACCATAGTAGGTTGGGGCCTTCTACAATTGCCTATGGCTTCTCACGGCAAGCACATATCATCTTTGGATGCTCTCTTCATGGCCGCATCCGCTGTGTGCGTCACAGGATTGTCCACCATTTCGATAGGTGCCGATCTGTCTCGATTTGGTCAATGGGTCATTCTGGCTCTAATCCAAATTGGCGGACTGGGAATCATGACCTTTTCATTATTCTTTCTACTATTCTTAGGCAGACGCACTTCGCTATTCTCTCGATTGTCTCTGTGGAAAATGACTAAAAGTAAAGACACCTTCAGCATTGTGTGGTCTTCGTTGTACATCTTGCTGATTACCCTCAGCATTGAATTAGTCGGCATGCTGCTACTGCTCCCCCATTTCTTACACAACAACACCCTCGAAGAAGCTTTTTTCATTTCAGGGTTCCATGCCGTCTCCGCTTTTTGCAACGCAGGTTTTTCTCTATTTGACGATAGTTTAATGGGATTCAGTCAAAACCCTGCCCTTTTATCCACCATGATGGGACTGATCGTTTTAGGAGGTTTGGGCTTCATTGTGCTTGACGAATTGCGGGCCTATTGGGCTACGCGTAAACGCCGTAAACCTTTCAGACTCAGTCTTCACACACGTGTAGCGCTCATCATGACTGGAATTCTTATTGGTGGAGGTACTGTGCTGTTTTGGGTGCTAGAAGTGGGTAATACCATGAATGCCATGCCTGTTTGGCAGCAAGGTTTTAATGCCCTATTCCTTTCCATCACGTCTCGCACTGCTGGCTTCAATACTGTAGATACAGCATGGCTTTCACCGCCCTCCCTCATGCTACTCATTTTTTTGATGATGGTAGGTGGCGTTCCCGGATCTACAGCTGGTGGGATCAAAGTCACTACTTTTGCCGTGCTGGTCGCATTTTTTAGCCAACAAGCCCGCGGTGCCACACAAACCAATCTACTCAAACGACAAATTCCACGGGACATCATTCGAGACGCTATGGTCATCTTTTTCATTTCGATCGCCTTTATTCTCAGTGGCATTATGATCACTATGATTTTGGAATCTTTTTGGGTATCTCGAGCTGAAATTCGTGGAAAATTCCTCGAAATCATTTTTGAATGCGTCTCGGCCTTTGGCACAGTAGGGCTTTCAACTGGCATCACCAAAGATCTTTCAGCCAGCAGTAAACTCGTCATGATTTTTTTGATGTTCTGTGGTCGTGTAGGGCCTCTAACCTTAGCCCTTTCTGTGCTAAATTATTGCAAACAATCTCACTTTGAATATGCCGAAGAAGACGTTATGATCGGTTAGCACCTGATAGTGCAACAAAAGAGGAAAAGATGAAACACGTACTTGTCATTGGAGTAGGGCATTTTGGATACACTTTGGCCACAAAACTGGCTGAGCGTCGATGTGAGGTGGTGGTTGTAGACAGCGATCGCGAGAAAATTCAAGATATCAAAGATGAAGTGTCACAAGCCGTTGTTGCCGATGCCAGTGACAAAGAAGCACTAATTGAGCTAGGCGCAAAAAATTTTGATATCGCCTGTGTGTGTTTGGGTGAACAAGTCGATGCCAGTATTTTATTGACGCTTTTTCTTAAAGAAATCGGCGTCAAGAGGATTATCGCCAAAGCTTCCAGTGACGACCATGGACGAGTCCTTCATATGGTGGGGGCTACTACCGTCGTCTTTCCTGAAAAAGATGAAGCTCTCCGGTTGGCAAACAACTTAGTGAGCCCTGAAGTGCTCGACTTTGCCCGTATCTCAGAAGATTTATCGATTGTTGAATTAGCTGCGGCTAAAGAATTTTATGGCAAAACGTTAAGGGATTTGAAACTACGCAAACGATTTGGGATTCAAGTCTTGGCTGTTAAAAACCCACTAGACGGTATCGCTCATACCGTTCCCCCACCGGAATTTAAAATCCGTCCCGATGACATCCTCTTTATTATTGGAGACCAGGATTCTTTGCAGAAATTCTCTGGCGAGACTTTAGGTTAGTTAATACCCGCTTATTTTTCCAATTCAACGGGCTGGGTAAACCGATTCACTTGTTCATCAAAAATAACGTCGCGCAACTTGAGAGGGCGCAACAGACTGATGCCAGAAAGTGTGCGGCATCGACTCAACGCCACATACAGTTGCCCATGCGCAAAAGACCCTCGTTCCATATCAATCAGCACTTCATCAAAAGTTTGGCCTTGGCTCTTATGTATCGTCATGGCCCATGCCAACTTAAGCGGATACTGTTCAAATGTCCCCACCGTTTTGGGTTCAATCATGTCGTTTTCTTTATTTAAAGCATAGACAACACGGTCCCATTGCACAGGTTTCACTTCACGCATTCGGCCATTGATCGTCACAAAAATAGAATCATCACAAATCGACTCTACCACCGCAATATCGCCATTGACCCATCTACGGGCAGGATCATTTTTGATTAACATCACTTGAGCGCCCACTTTAAGTTCTAGTGTTTCGGCATTGGGAAACACCTTCGCATCAAACTTACCCTCTACTTCTGCTTTAAACTTAAAACTAGGGCGGTCTAAAGCCGCTAACTTTTGACGATTGATTCGATCAGCGCCTGCATTGGTTGTGGTTAAAATAACCCCTTCAAACTCATTCGCCATCCCCGAATCGATGATCCGGTCATTGAGTCTCTCTAAATCGGCATCCTCACACACATTAGTGCGTACCTTGTTGAGCAATTCAATAAAATCCTGGTCCTGCTGTCGAAAGACTTTAGTCAATTCCATAGTTTGAAAGGCACCTTGCTGCACAATATCAGCATCAAAGAAATATGGACTTTTATATCGCTCTCCAAATTGCTTGCCCATCTCTGTATTCACAACAGGTGACAATTGATGTAAATCTCCAAAAGCGATCACTTGTACCCCACCAAAAGCTCGCGTTGGAGACTCTCGATTCAGACGCAAAGAAACATCAATAGCGTCCATCAAATCAGCACGTACCATCGATACCTCATCAATAATCAAGGTATCCAATCGCTCAAACAATTTTCGCTGACGACTGATGCGGCGAATATCATTAGGTTGAATGAGTCGCGGTGGCAGTTGGAAAAAAGAATGAATGGTTTGCCCACCCACATTGACAGCAGCAATTCCCGTTGGAGCCAAGATGACCACATTTTTAAGCGTGCTTTGCCTAAAATGTCGTAACAAGGTTGATTTACCTGTCCCTGCATTGCCTGTCACAAAAAGATTTTTGCGCGTGTTCTCCATTAAGGCTAATGCGTCTTCAAACTCAGATGTGATTTCTATATCGTTTACAGGTAATACTGACATGAATTGATTTCTCTTTTTAGGCTTAAACAAGCCACTTTAATGCACTACCAATTTAAATTTAAAGGGCGATTTTTTATCTCCCAACACCAAAGTACCTTCTTGCTCTTTCAAAAATATTGGACCAGGAGTTTCGGTTTTACCCCCAACTTGCTGATTGTCTAACAACGCCCCTAAAGTACTGCCTCTATCAATAATGCCCACCTGTTCCC
>JAJDCC010000214.1 GCA_029261015.1 Candidatus Omnitrophota bacterium
GTTTTGTGGGACAACGTTTGGTGCGTGTGGTGTGTCCGATGTGTAAAGAGCCTCGGCCTTGTGACACGGATCTGAGAGAAGAATTTCAGATTACAGGCGAGGTGCCGCAGATTTTTTATGGCAAGGGCTGCAAGTCGTGTAAGGGGACCGGATTTAAGGGCCGCACCGCGATTTATGAATTTTTGCTCGTGACCGATGAAGTCAAAGAATTGATCCTCAAACGGTCTTCTTCTCAGGAAATTGCCAAATTGGCCATTGCGCAGGGTATGCGCAGTATGCGTCAGGATGGTTGGCTTAAGGTGACCCGAGGGATCACGACTCCCGAGGAAGTCATCCGCGTCACGTAAAAAAGGGGACTGTCCCCTTTTTTAAGCTCCATGATATACTCTCTGCATGTCTCAATTTGCCTACCAAGCCAAAGATAATGACCGCAAGGTTGTGAGTGGAACCATTGAAGCCGACAGCGAAAACGCTGCGATTGCTCGTTTAGGGGCTCAGGGGCTTTTTCCCATCGAAATCAGTGAAATAGGCGCGCATGCTGAAGCGTCGCGCAAAATTTTCGGTGGTGGACGCATTAATTCTCGCACATTGGCATACATGACCCGGCAACTTTCTGATTTGATTGGCGGTGGGCTTCCCTTGTTAAGCGCCTTAAATGTATTGGCTAAACAAACCGAACATCCACGACTTAAGGGTATTGTCGAAAAGCTTTCCAGTGCAGTGCGTGATGGTCGTGCGCTGAGTGACTCACTTGCTGAATATCCACAGGTATTTAACCAGCTGTATGTCAGTATGGTACGCGCTGGGGAAGTCAGTGGTGGATTAGAACGCGTATTGGAAGAATTGGCGGATCTAGGCGAGAGTGAAGCTGAATTGCGTAGTCGTGTGATTGCTGCATCTGTTTATCCTATTTTGGTGATGTGTGTGGCGATTGGTATGACTATTTTTATGTTGGCTTTTGTGATTCCCAAGCTGTCATTGGTGTTTATTGAATCAGGCCAAGCGTTACCGATGCCGACCCGCATTTTGCTTTCCATCAGCGATTTATTTAGGCATTGGTGGTGGTTGATGATTGGTGGTATGGGAATAGGTATTTGGTCATTAATCCGATGGCGTAAATCGGATGTGGGCAGTGTTGTGATGGATCGCATCATGCTTACCATTCCGGGCGTGGGTGATTTGGTGCGTCAAATCAATACGGCGCGGTTTGCGCGCAACTTAGGTGTGATGTTGGGGCAAGGCGTTCCGGTATTACAGGCTCTGCAGGTGGTTGCTGATAATGTGTCTAATTTTTTCATCCGTAAAGCGGTACAAAAATCACGTGAGGCAGTACGTGAAGGCGCCAGTATTGCAGGGGCTTTGTCTGAAACCAAAGAGTTTCCAGTGTTTGTGAGTAATATGGTGGCGGTGGGTGAGGAATCCGGAAAAGTGGATAAGTCCCTCATTAAAGTAGCCACAACGATTGAGCGTGAAGTGGATCGTACCATGCGCACGCTGACTTCAATTATTGAACCCGTGTTGCTTTTAGTGGTCGGCGCGATTGTCTTATTTATTGTTTTGGCTATGTTGTTGCCGATTTTTCAGATTGGTTTAATCACACAATAGAGGAGTATGGAATGAAGGGTAGGACTCAATTAGGTTCACGATCAGGGTTCACGATGATCGAGATTATGCTGGTGGTCATTATCATTGGGGTGTTAGCTGCAATGGTGGTGCCAAACTTTGCTGGCCGTACACAACAGGCCCGTACAGCGCGTGCTGTATCCGATATCGCTAACATTGCTACGTCGATTGATCTTTATGAATTGGACCACGGAAAATACCCTGAAAGTTTAGATGAATTGGTATCCAAAGAACCGCCTTCAGGGACAGGCATTGACCCTAATGCTTGGAATGGGCCTTATTTGAAAAAGGGGCTCCCTAAAGATCCTTGGAATCGTCAATACGAATACAATAAAGATTCGCAACACAATCAAGAATACGATTTATTTTCGCTTGGAGCTGATGGAGCTCCTGGTAATGACGACGTGACCAATTGGAATGAATAAACGAAGATCAAACAGGGGATTCACTCTCCTTGAATTGATCTTTGTGGCGGTGGTTTTAGTTCTGTTGATGTTAGGGGCTGCGCCAAGTTTTACCAATAATGCACGTCGATTACGTTTAGAGACAACCGCTTTTGATTTAGTCCAACTCATGCGCTATGCCAACGAGATGGCGATTTCACAATCGTCTGATGTGGTGTGGGTATGGGATGATAATAACCGCCAGGTTGTTCTTGAAACCCAAGTCGAAGATCCTCTGTTGGGCCCTATTCGCACTCAACTCTCAGATAAGCGTGCTAAAAGTAAACGACTTTCCGATGAGTATCAACTCACACTGACATCAGATGATGTGGACGCAGAGGATGTGACGTTTTTTGCTGATGGAACCAGCGAGCCCGCGGAATGGGTTCTCACTAATGGTAAAGGTTCTTATCGCGCTGAAGTCGATCGATATACCAGCCAAGTATCTCTAAAGGTCGTGACCGCAGAAGATGACGATGCTTAAAAAAGGGGACAGTCACCTTTTTCTGAGGCCCATAGTACGGGGATCGCGTTTTTCCCGGCGCGGGTTATTGTTAATCGAAGCCATCATTGCATCCATTGTGTTGACCGTAGGATTGGTCGGAATTACGGTGGGGCTTTCTAATCAACTCAAAGCAATTCGCGTGGTTGAAGATCAAAACACACTCCTCATGTTGGCGCGCACCAAACTCAATGAATTAGAAGCCGGTCTTATCTCCAATCAAATTCCTGAAGACATTGGCCCTGAGGATTTTGCTGAGCCCTATGAAGATTTTAGTTGGCAGGTGGATATTGGTACGATTGATGCCGAACAAGTATTTGGCATGGATGTGAGTGTGGTTCACATTCGAGTTCAGGGAGAGAAAAGTTCATTGACGGTGGATGCTTATTGGCCGACGGAGTTTATTGTCGATTGGATTTCATAAAAAAGCAGCATTTATGGGCGATGAAAAAAGGTGACTGTCCCCTTTTTAGGATGTCAGATGAGAAAGTTACAAGGACAATTTGGATTCACGTTGCTTGAGTTGTTGATAGCATCAGCAATGATTGCTGTCCTTATCTTTGGTCTCTCACAGCATATTCGCAGTGGGGTGACTATTTGGCGGCGCACAACTAAAAGTGGCGAGATGTCTCAGCGGCAACGCGTTGCACTGAGTCGACTGCGCCGTGATTTGGCACATTCTGTTGTGTTTGATCCGCGCTCAGATGTGGCTTATGGCACTGAAATCGGACAGCTGACGTTACCTGTATTTGAAGCCAATGAACTGCTGTTTTATTCGCGCATGTCAGAAACGCATCAAAATTTAGCTGGTGTGCATCAGGTGCGTTATTGGTGTGATGACAGTGCAGAGAGTTCTGGTTTGTGGCGTGAAGTGACTACGATTGCTCAGGTGCGTAATGATGAAGATGCGCAGAGTTTGGAGCGACTATTACCTTCTTGCCAAGAATTATCCATCCGCTATGCCTATCATGTGGGGGGTGGACCGGGAGAACTCATTTGGAGACCGCGCTGGAATAAGGAGCTGACCTTGCAACCCAAACTTCTAGAAGTCAGTGTGTATTGGGATAATGAAGTCGGCACTGACTATGGTCTTGGCGATGCAAAAATTTTCTCGCGCGAAGTGATGAGAATTCCCACAGGAGATTTGGTGCCTTATGAAATTTAGGTCAAGGCCACATTTCATTAAATCCGAACGAGGTTCGCTGTTGATCATCACTTTATGGATTGTCACGATTCTTGGGATTTTTGCTGTTGCCATCGCAAGGTACTTATCGCGTGAAATTCGTTTGAGTAAATACTACAAAGCACGTATTGAGGCAGAAGCCTTAGCCCGTAGTGGTGTTATGATGTTTGTTTCGAAGTTGATGCTCGACGACACTGAACATGATTGGTTAGGGGATGATTGGAAAACAGGTTGGGTATTGCCTGCGACCATGGAAGGCAAAAGCCTGACAATTCTGACAGATACCATCAGTGATGAAGAAAGTCGGATCAATTTGAACAATACCGCGATGGCCACGTTTATTGTCCAGTTGCTCACAAATCATCAAATCACCCAGCCACAGGTGATTGTCAACGGTATCATGTCGCATATTGATGGAACCGCTATTGCCGATCCGCCGTATTTTCCTAAAGGAGCCCCTTTGGTTTCGCATGAAGAATTATGGGAGCTGCCTGTGATTGTGGCACAACCTGAGGCCTATCCTATTTTGGAACAATACACGACAACGGCGATGCCAGCAGACATAGATACAGTAAATATCAATACGGCTGACTATGAAGTGTTGCGAGGAATTACCGGAGTGTCGTTGAGCATAGATGAGGGTAGCGTTCCTTCTGAAAGTGTGTTACAACCACTTGTAACGGCTCGTTCGGGGATCGATGGCGAGTTTACCTTTGATCCGACCGACGATTGTTTTGTGACCCAAGAAGAAATGGATGCTGGGGCTGCTGTAACTAAATTATCCGATTGTACCGGTGGCGCTAACCAGACAGCTTTCACCACACTGTTGAGTTTGTCTAATGTGACTTTTGTGGTTAAGTCGACTTTGTTTCGATTTGAAGTGTTAGCAGAGCTTGAGAATCCACCCGTAAAGTATCGCGCAGAAGCAGTGGTATATCGACCTAAAGATTCTGGTGATGGTGATCCAGAAATCGTTTCATGGAAGGAGTTGTAATGGCGCAACGTATGGTCCTGGAATGGACGCGCACCTCATTACGCATCGCAGTGACGCAGGGCAAGGATCCTAATTGGAAACTCAAAGCCCTTTATACCTTACCCATTTCGCATGGTCGTGAGCGGGCTGAAGAAGTACGTAAGTTTCTCAAAGCAAAAAAACTTGCCGATATCAAACAAGTCATTGGTGTGATTGAGCGTGAGCATGTCATCACACGTACCGTGCGTTTTCCTTCGACAGACCCCAAAGAATTAAACCGCATGGTTGATCTCTATGCGCGTGCGCAATTGCCCTATGCTTATGAAGATACGGTGATGGATTTTTATGTGCTGGATCAGTTTGAAGATTTCAGTACAGTGACCGTCGTGGCTTGTCAGCGCCAGATTATTGATAACCAAGTCCAAATGTTTGCCGAGTTGGGGTTGCAGGTAGATCGGTTAACGGTCAGTTCGTGGGGGATTTCGGGTTGGTATCAGCGTGTAGCGCAAAGTGGTGCCGTTCAGGAACCGGTTTTGATCATCAATACCGATGAGCACCGTACGGATTTGGTTTTGGTGGCGCGCGGTTATGTGCTATCAAGCCGCAGTTTAGGGCAAGGCGTATTGGATTGGGCGGATGCCGATAATCCGGCCGAGTTGTTGACACTGGAGATTGAGCGCAGCCGCACAGCAGTCCGCAAAGAGTTTCCAGGAATTGAAGTCAACTCGATTATGTTGACGGGGATTGGCCAATTAGAATCTTGGCGTGCACATATTTTTGAGCGGTTAGGGATTGCTGCTTCGGTGGTGCAAACCCTCAATCCGTATAATCCCAAGGCGCACAAACAGCTCGATCATGAAGTGTCGTTGGCTGTTACTGCTGGATTGGCCAATTGTGATTTGCGCCAAGCAATCAGTTTGAGCCCTAAGGAAATCAAAGAACAAGTTAAGCACCGTAAAGAATCGCAAGACATTGTGATGATTGGCAGTATGACGGCGGTTGCTTTTATTTTGGGAATCGCGATTTTGGGTTTCCGGGTGAACACACGCCAGCAATATGCCAATCAAATTGATCAGGCGATTGAGTTGTTGATGCCGCAGGCCAAAGAGGTGCGCAGCAAACAGAAGCAAAGCAAATTCATTCGCGAAGTGGTAGAACAACGCTATCAATTAACGAATGTGGTGGGGACTATTTTTCAATCCACGCCTGCTGCTGTGAGTTTAGAAGCCGTGGATTATCAACGCAAGCGAGGACGGATTGCCTTGCGGGGGCATGCTTCCACGACACAAGAAGTGCTGAGCTATATCTCCTATTTAGAAGAATTGGAATTACTTGAAGATATCCGTTTGAAGTATTCAACACAACGCCGTACGGCTAAAGGCAATCTGATCGATTTTGAACTGACGATCACTCCAGTAGGTGGTGGGGAGGACGCATGAAAAATTTACAGCCGCGTGAACAGCGTTTATTGAGCATCGCAGGTTGCTTGATCGGAGCTTGGGCCATCATGAGTTTTGTGGTGCACCCTTTGTGGAGCAAAAGTGGTTCACTCGATGAAGAAATTGAATCCAAAAGCCAAAAACTGGTGGCTCTGCGTAAAGTCCTTGGTGACTCAGAATACATCAGTAAGGAGTATGCAGCTCTTGAGGCTTACAAAGGCAGTGCAGAAAGTGAAACCAGTCGACGGGCTTTTTTGGATGCCATTGAAGCCCTTTCTCGTCGTGCACAGTTACAGCTCAGTTTAAAACCACGCAACACCAAAAAAGCAGACGAAACAGGTATTTTTGAAGTGGAGTTTGAGGTGCAGGGTGGCCAATCTCAAATCATGAGCTTTCTAGACGCATTAGTTTCCATGCAAGAATTGCTCAGTGTTGAACGATTGCGTATCGCGCATGCCAATACACGCGAATCTACCTTGCGTGCAGGCTTGGTCGTGCAGCGCAAAGCGCTGAACTAGACTCCATTTGCCTAGGACAACTGTATTGGGGTTATTCTACCCAGACATTTCTTCCCTAATCTTTCTAACTTGCTCTCCCCATTTATGCGTGCTACGATTACTCTCTACCTAGAGAGTAGCCGAAAAAAGGACGCTTATGCCTGACACTTTGAGTGTCTATTTGATGAAAGATTTAGTCCGTTTGAGCGGGCAGTCTGTGCATACGCTTAAGTTTTATCTCAAGCGTGGGTTAATTCAAGAAACTGGCCGTAGCCCTGAAACACGCTTTCGCTATTTTGATGATTCGACTTTGGAACAGTTAGCGCGTATTCGAGCATGGCGCAAAGAAGGTAAGGGGCTCACTGAAATCGAGCGACTTTTAGGTGATGCAGCATGAGTTATTACACCGCCTTAGGTCTGACCCATGAACCTTTTTCTACCAGCCCAGATCCGAGTTTCTTTTTTCAATCCTCCTCACACTTTCAAGCCTTGAACCGACTGGAGATTGGGATTCGGTTACGGCGTGGTCTTTCACTGGTACTGGGTGATGTGGGCACAGGCAAAACAACATTAGCACGTCGGTTGCTCAGTAATTTTGCACACGAAGAGCAGTTTGTCTTTCACATGATTCTGGATCCGTCCTTTGGTTCGGAGTATCAATTTTTGATGCGATTGTGCCGCATGTTTGGCATTGATGAGCCGATGAAGTCGACCCTCGATTGCCGGGATGCGCTTGAGAATTATCTTTACCATGAGAATGTCCATGAAGGCCGGACAACGGTGCTTTTGGTGGACGAAGGGCAGAAGCTTTCAGTCAATATGCTTGAGAATCTGCGCATGTTGTTGAACTATGAGACCAATCAGTACAAGCTGTTGCAGTTGGTCATTTTTGGCCAACTCGAACTTTTAGACCGATTGACCAGAATTCGCAACTTTATGGACAGAGTTTCGCTAAAATACCTATTAAATCCGCTTGATGCTCAAGAAACAGCCGAGCTGATTCGGCATCGCTTGCATTCGGTGGGGTGCCAAGAAAGTGAAATGCTTTTTAGTGATGATGCGTTGCAAGCCGTGTATGAAATTACGCAGGGTTATCCGCGTAAAATCGGTATGCTGTGTCACGATGCTTTGGAGCAACTCGTGATGCGCGATCAGCGTGTTGTGGATGCCAATTTGATTCAGGAGATCATTCAGCATGAGTCCGGATGGGACCAGCAAGCAACCTACGCCTGAAGAGCGGTTGCTGAACTTAATTCGCTCGCAGCAATCTTCGCCGGCAACGGCGGCGAATCTGCCGTCGAGTTTGGCCAAAGGTAAGCAGGGCAAGGGAAAAGCTAAGCAGTCACTTGCTTTAAGCGCACCATCGTTTAATGGCAAATTGGTTGTTGTGTGGTTGTTGGGTGCGTTGCTATTGGGCGAATTGGGGTTTTTGGTTTATGAAGTTCAAAAACCATTGCCGTTAATTGAGACGCAAGTACCGACACCGCGTTATGTATCCGAGAGTGAATTGAGTTTGCCTGAGCCACCTGTTTCTTTAGCGAATGCCGCACAAGGTGATTTATTTGTACCGCCGATAGCTGTTGCCTCCACTCAGAAAAAAGCGGGGCCTAGCGAAGCGGCTAAAGATTTATCGTCACGTCTAACCTTAATGGGTGTGATTGAAGGGGATCCTTCACAGGCGATCATTGAAGATTCGGCGAATCAAAAAACGCATTTTTCGATGCAAGGCCAAATGGTGGTCGATGGAGCCTATTTGGAAGAAGTGAAATCTAATATGGTGACGCTGGATCTAGATGGCGAAAAGATTCATCTTAACTTATGAGAATCCGTAGTATGAAACCTTTTAGAGGAGGTGAGGTCAGCATGGGGCGCCTAACGCGTGTGTTGTGTTTGAGTTTAATGGTAGTGGTGAGCATTGTTTCGGGGTCGGCCGCAGCGGCTATGAGTAAACGACCTCCTATGGTTTTAGGGGAACGCATTTCTTTAGACCTTAAGGGTGTCGACATTATTGATGTGCTGAAGCTGTTGTCCCAAAAAGGTGGTATCAATTTTGTGGCTGGGCGAAATGTCAGTGGTCGTGTGACGATTTTTGCTAAGGATGTTGAAGTGTGGGAGGCTTTTGAGCGCATCGTATCGGCCAATGATCTGGCTTATGAAGTGAATGGCGATATGGTGAATGTGATAGCGGCACGCGATTACGAACTCTCGTATGGACGCAAGTTTCAAGAACCCACCGAAACTAAAGTCATTCCTTTAAAGTATGCCAAGGTGCTACAAGTGGCAACGGTGTTGAATCAAATCAAATCGACCGTAGGTAAGGTGGTGGCGGATGAAGCATCAAATACCTTAATTGTCAGTGACTTGCCGGATCGTATTAAAGACATCGAAGGCATGCTCAAAGAGTTGGATCGTGAAACCCAGACTAAAGTGTTTGAAGTGGATTACTCGGATGTCGAAAAGTTGCAGGACAAAGTTTTAGAAATGCTTACGCCAATTGGGGTGTTTTCCCACGATGTGCGTACTAACAAAATCCTCATCACCGATTTACCTGAAGTCGTGTCACGTGTGAGTGAAATGCTGGTGGCTTTTGATACGCCTGATCCTCAGGTATCCATTGATGCACGAATCTTGTCGGTTCAATTAAGCAATGATTTGTCCCTGGGCATTGATTGGCAGAATGTGTTGAGTGGCATCGATGCGCAGTCGCGAACCAGTTTTCGCGTATTGAGTGACATTATTGGGGATACAGCCACACAAAAGGGGGCGGCCTTGAGTTTGATCACATCACCCGTTTCCGATACCACATTGGTGATTGAAGCTTTGCGGACAAAAGGCGACACACGAACTTTGTCCAATCCACGCATCATGGTCAGTAACAACGAAGAAGCCAAAATTTTGGTGGGGACCAAGCAAGCTGTAGTGAGTGTGACAACAACAGTGCCTTCTACGGGTACGGTGGTGACCTCTCCGGAAATTCAGTATGTGGATGTGGGGACTAAGCTCTTTGTGACGCCGACTGTGAAGACTGATGGCAATGTGATGCTTAAGGTGCGTCCTGAAGTCAGCACGGCTGTCATTGAAACTTTTGCGGATAACCGTATCCCTATTGTGACAACGACAGAAGCAGAAACTAATGTGTTGATTCAAACGGGAAAAACGCTGATTATTGGTGGGTTAATTTCAGAGTCAAAGTCAAAAACACGCACGATGTTTCCTGGTTTGGGTGAAATTCCTATCATTGGTTGGCCATTCCGAGGTGTGAGCGATACGTTTGCTAAGACGGAATTGGTGGTGTTTTTAACCCCTGATGTGATTGAACCGAATGGGGATGTGCGCACGATGGCTGATTTTGATCGTGAACAAATGAGTACCGAAGAAGAGATTCACCGCAATCCTGTGCCGGCCAGTTATGGCGAGTTGATTCGCGATGTGCTTCAAGAGCATATCTATACAGAATTCTACGAGACGGGTTTGGGTATGGGGGCCGTGGATTTGTCCTTTGTGATTGGCAGCAATGGAAAATTGCTTTCAGTGGATGATATCAGCAGTCCTGATGGAGATTCTTATGTTCAGGCTGCCAGAATTGCTTTAGCTGAGGCTCAGCCCTTTCCTTCATTTCCGCAGGATGCGTTGGCCAAAGAGGTGCGTTTCAGGATTGCTGTTGACTACGAGCCTCAAGAGAATCCATAAGCTGGTATTGAGGCGAAAAAGGCTTGCGGCACTTGGAAGCCAATGTTAAGCTAAGCCGAATTCTTTCACAGATTAGCAGCCTGCTTTAGCAAGCTGATTTAAGGAGGCACGATGGGTAGTTTAAAAGGTAAGTGGGCATTAATTTTAGGTGCATCGAGTGGATTTGGCGCCGCAACGTCCCGTGAATTGTCCAAGCAAGGCATGAATATTATTGGGGTTCACCTCGATCGCCGTAACACATTACCTAATGCTGAGAAGCTTAAAGCTGATATTGAGGCCAATGGTGGCAAAGCCCTATTCTTTAACGTGAATGCTGCCGATGCAGGCAAGCGCGCCGATGTGTTGGATGCGGTTGCTAAAGAACTCAATGGCAATAAGATTCACATCATGATGCACTCCTTAGCTTTTGGTACGCTTAAGCCATTGATTGGCGAAGACCCCAAAGAATGTATCTCGCAAGACCAATTAGAAATGACCATGGATGTCATGGCTAACAGTTTGATTTATTGGAGCCAAGCCGTATTCAGTCGAGGCTTATTCACCAAGGGATCGCGTGTGTATGCGATGACCTCATCCGGAGGCACGCGCGTGTGGCCTAGCTATGGTGCGGTGTCGGCGGCTAAAGCTGCACTGGAATCTCACATTCGTCAGCTTTCTTTAGAATTTGCTCCACATGGAATCATTGCCAACACGATTCGTGCTGGTGTGACCGATACGCCTGCATTACGCAAGATTCCTGGCAGTACCGAAATGATCGAATTTGCTACAGCTCGAAATCCTTATCATCGTCTCACCACACCTGAAGATGTCGCCAAAGCGATTGCGGCGTTTTCGTGTGAAGGTTCTGAGTGGATGACGGGGAATGTTATCGGCGTAGACGGCGGCGAAGACATCGTCGGCTAACTTCCTTCTAAAAAATTCTAGCTACTGCGTTATAGACATCGCTTCTTTGTGCGGTGTATTAGATATACACCTCCGCAGAAGCTCGTCAAAGCCTTGTAGCTAAGTTTTTTTAGAAGAAAGTGTTTTTGAGGCAGTTTATAGAAGATCAAAACAGTAGCCGCAAGACGTGTTGGGTAGCGTGAGCAAGGTCTTTGCGCAAAAATATTATTAAGCGCAAAGTCACGCGTAGGCCAACCCGAACGCAGCAAGGCACGCTGGGACTTGCAAGTGTTCTAGCGGATACTGGTTTTTATCTTCTAGCAAGAATGTTCGATTTTACTTAACGTATTCCACCTCTGAGTATTTATGCGATTTAAAAAACTCGAAATCTTCGGCTTTAAATCGTTTGCCGAAAAAACAACGATTCATTTTGAGCCGGGCGTCACTGCTATTGTTGGGCCTAATGGTTCAGGTAAATCCAATGTTGTGGATTCTATTCGTTGGGTCCTTGGTGAGCACAACCCCCGCGATATTCGAGCACAAAAATCCGAAGACATCATATTCAACGGCACCGATAAACGAGCACCACTTTCGGTGGCTGAAGTGCATCTTACCATTTCAAATGAGCAAGGCCTCATCCCCATATCCTTCAGTGAAGTGACTGTCAGTCGAAAAGTATTCCGCTCTGGCGAAAGTCAGTACATGATCAATAAAAGTCCTTGTCGTTTGCGCGACATCCGTGAACTTTTCTTAGGTACCGGATTGGGTGGAGGCACCTACGCCATCATTGCCCAGGGTCATATCGACATGGTGCTTTCTTCAAAGCCTGATGAACGGCGTATCGTATTTGAGGAAGCCAGTGGCATTGCTAAGTACCTCATTAAGAAACGTGAGACGACACGACGTTTAGATGAAGTAGAAGAACACTTGGTGCGTATTGAAGACATTACCTCAGAAGTGCGTCGTCAGGTTAAAGCTCTTGAGCGTCAAGCCAATAAAGCGCGGTTGTATCAAGAGCGCTGGGAGCGACTCAAAGAGTTAGAGTTGCAGTTGGCGATTGATGAGTTGAAGAGTGGGGATGTGCGTTCCCATGAACTGGAAACTCAATTGAAGGAACTCAAAGCGAAACAAGAGGCACTGGAGAAACATAAAGCTGAGACCGTCAATTCTTTAGAGGTATGCAATGCCGCGGTTTCAGAAGCGCAGCAAATGGTTCAGCAAGTGCGCGGGTTATTTGTGGAGCATCAAAATAAAATTGAGCAGC
>JAJDCC010000215.1 GCA_029261015.1 Candidatus Omnitrophota bacterium
TGCTTAAAGATCCTGATATGGCGGATTTGGCCGAACAAGAACTGTCAGATTTAGCAGACAGACAGCAGTTGCTGTTGCAAAAGCTTGAGAACTATTGGGTGCGCAAGCATCAAACACCCGAGCGTCCCATCTTGGTGGAAATACGACCGGGAACAGGGGGCTTGGAAGCGGCGCTATTCGTGGGTGATCTTTATCGCATGTACACGCGTTACTGCGCTGCGGCTGGACTTAAGGTAGAGCCTATTGAATCTCAGCCTAGCGATGCCGGTGGTTTTAAGGAGATCATTTTTTCGGTCACAGGGGCCAAGGCTTGGCAAAATTTCAAGTTTGAAAGTGGCGTGCACCGTGTTCAGCGTGTTCCTCAGACCGAATCTCAAGGTAGGGTTCACACATCGACGGCAACAGTTGCTGTGATGCCTGAACCTGAAGAAGTGGAGTTGCCGCCTATTCCGCATACGGATTTGCAAGTGGATGTGTATCGGTCTTCAGGGCCAGGTGGGCAGGGCGTAAACACGACAGACTCTGCTGTGCGATTGCATCACTTACCGACCGGCATGATTGTGATTTGTCAGGATGAACGTTCGCAGATGCGGAACAAAGAAAAAGCGATGCGTGTGTTGCGGGCTCGCTTATTGGATCTTGCGCAGCAAGAAGCTGCAGATGAGCGCGCATCTAATCGTAAGAGTCAGGTAGGTACCGGTGAGCGCAGTGAAAAGATCCGTACATATAATTTTCCGGACAGACGGTTAACCGATCACCGCATTGGGCTGACTTTGTACAAACTCGATATGATCATGGAAGGGGACATCCAAGAAGTGATTGATGCTTTGATTGCCGAGGACCGTAAGCAATCGATTCAAGGGTCTGATTCCTGATGGTGAAAGCTTATACGGTTAGAGTTTTATTGGCTGAGGCTGTTGATCAGCTAAACGCAGCGGGGATCGATTCAGCCCAACGCGAAGCAGAATGCTTGCTTGAGGATTTGCTTGGCAAAAGTCGATTGGACCTGTATTTGCAGGAAGAGGAAGTGACTGCTGATCAGGTGGCCATTTTTCAGGACCGGATTCAGCAACGGGCTACAGGTTGGCCTCTCCAGTATATTCAAGGCCAAGCCTCCTTCATGGGGGAGAACTTTAAGGTTCGGCCAGGGGTCTTTATCCCCAGACCTGAGACGGAGCAGCTTGTTGAGACGGTACTGGGGCTTCTGCGGCCTATGGCCGATGAGGGAGAAAACCCCTTAAAAGTGCTCGATTTGGGCACAGGGAGCGGGGCCATAGCGGTTTCTTTGGCAAAATACCTGCCCTCTTGTCTGGTCCTAGGAATTGATGTATCATATGTGGCCATTTCTCAAGCTAAAGAAAATGCGGTGAATCTGGGAGTTTCCTCTCGGGTGAGCTTTTTGCAGGGTACGTGGGCAGAGTCCTTAACGGGACCAGTGGATGCTTTAATCAGTAATCCCCCTTATATTCCTGAAGCACAGTTAGCTTCTTTACCGAGAGAAGTGCAACACGAACCGACGCGCAGCTTAATCAGCGGAGCCGAAGGTTTGGATGATCTTTGTCAACTCATCAGTGAAGGACCCCGCTTACTTCGAGATGGGGGTATAATGGCATTTGAGTGTGGTGAAGAGCAAGTTGAACCCATGCTTAAATACTGTCGCTCCTTATTTTGGGTAAGTGAGTCTCAAAGCTTTTCTGATCTTGTACAACGCCCGCGTGGATTTTGGCTACGCAAAGGAATTTCTGCATGATTAAATTGCTGGTAGAGCCGAGTGGTCCTTTAAGTGGACACATTGCTCTGCATGGTGCAAAAAATGCGGTATTGCCTATTATGGCAGCCTGTTTGCTCTCCGAAGAAGCTTCGGTGATTGAGCGGGTACCTAAAGTGGCGGATGTTACCGTCATGGTTGAGATTTTAAGGTCACTAGGTGTTAAGGTGACCGTGGGTAAAGAGCGTTTAAAGATTGAGCCTGGAAAATTTTCAGGAACTGTGGCTGCGTATGACTTGGTCAGCCAAATGCGTGCATCGATTTGCGTTTTAGGTCCTTTATTAGCACGGCAAGGGCAAGCTCGAGTATCGATGCCAGGTGGTTGTGTGATTGGTCCGCGACCGATTGATTTACACCTTAAAGGCTTAGAAGCTTTAGGGGCAGTGCTTTCCATTGAGCATGGTTATATTGTTGCAAGTGGTAGGCGTTTGAAAGGTTCAGACATTCAACTAGTCGGCACCTTTGGATCGTCTGTCTTAGCGACAGGTAATGTGATGATGGCGGCCACTTTAGCTCCAGGTGTGACGGTGATAGAACATGCTGCCTGTGAACCCGAAGTTGTGGATTTAGCTAATTTTCTGATTTCTATGGGTGCCCGGATAGAAGGTCAGGGGACACCTGTGATACGTGTTGAAGGTGTTGAGAAGCTGCATGGTTCGCATTACACCATCATTCCGGATCGCATTGAATGTGGCACACTCATGATGGCTACAGCGATTACAGGTGGACAGGTTGAAATAGCGGGTGCACGTATTGATCATCTGAATGTTGTCGTGGACAAGCTTAAAGAAGCTGGCGTGATTTTTGATGTGCGGGATGATGGCGTCATGGTTTCTGCGCCGAATCGATTGAAAGGTGTGGATGTGACCACACAACCTTATCCGGGTTTTCCAACGGATTTGCAGGCTCCGATGTTGGCATTAATGTCAACGGCTGATGGGGCGAGTGTTTTAACCGAAAAGATTTATCCTGAACGCTTTATGCATGTCTCTGAATTGGTGCGCATGGGGGCACGGATTAAGCGGGAAGGATCAAGTGCACTGGTGAGAGGCGTTGAACAATTATCGGGTGCTCCAGTGTCAGGGTCTGATTTAAGAGCAACAGCGGCTTTAGTGATAGCAGGGTTGGTAGCTCAGAATCAGACTGAAGTCAGTGGTATTGAGCATTTAGATCGTGGGTACCAAGGTTTTGAGAAGTACATTTCAAGTTTGGGTGCATGCATACAGCGTGTTCCAGAGTCTTCGCGAACAAAGAAACGCGAATTAGTAAGTCGTTAGTTTATAAGGAGCTGTTATGGTTGTTATTCGCTTACAACGTCGAGGGGCTAAAAAAGACTATCACCACCGTATAGTGGTGATGGAAAAGACAACTCGACAACAAGGCAGGGCCATGGAAATTTTGGGTCACTATAACCCAGCCCTTGAACCCGTAAGGTATGAATTGAAAGAAGATCGATTCAAGCATTGGGTCAAGAGTGGGGCACAAGTGTCAGAAGCCGTGGCAAGTTTAGCAAAGCGTTTCAACAAAATTTCTGTTGCGTCGCTTTAATTAAATAGATAACTATGCGTGTTGATGTAGTGACTATTTTTCCTGGGATGTTTGATGCCATCTTAGGGGAGTCCATGATGAAGCGGGCTCAAGAAAACGGTCACTTGTCTTTGGGTCTGTGGGATTTAAGAGACTACACACACGATAGTCATCGCAGTGTGGATGATCGGCCTTATGGTGGTGGGCCAGGCATGGTGATGAAGCCACAGCCTTTGTTTGATGCTGTAGAAGACATTAAACAAAAAACATCAGAGGGTCCATCAGGACAACTTAAAAGTCAGACGATTCTTTTAAGTCCACAGGGCGAGAAATTGACAACATCTTTGGCACAAGAGTTGGCCGTGCAAGAACAACTCATTATGGTGTGTGGTCACTACGAAGGTGTTGATGAGCGCGTCAGAACAGAGTTAATCGATCGCAGTGTTTCCATTGGAGACTATGTGCTTACAGGTGGTGAGTTGCCTGCGATGGTATTGATCGATGCTTTGATGCGATATGTGCCGGGTGTTTTGGGGCACGAGAAAGCTACAGAAGAAGAATCCTTTGCGCAGGGAATGTTGGAGTATCCACATTATACAAGGCCTCAGGATTTCAAGGGAATGCAAGTTCCTCAAGTATTACTTTCGGGTGATCATGAGGAAATTGCGCGGTGGAGAAAAGAGCAAGCTTATTTGCGCACAAAGAAGTTAAGACCAGATTTGCTGTCATAGTCAAATTGGGTTAACAGGAGAGTTGTTCGATGGAGTGGTTAAAAAAGGTTCATGCACAAGACACAGTAAGAAAACATCCGGCATTTAAAACGGGTGATGATGTGCGCGTTTGGTTTAAGATTTCAGAGCAGGGAAAACAACGTTTAGCTCAATTTGAGGGCATCGTATTGCGCGTCCGTGGTGGAGGTGTTTCCAAGACGTTTACGGTGCGTCGCCTAACCCATGGTGAAGGTGTAGAAAGAGTTTTTCCTTTCGATTCTCCAATGATTGACCGTATTGAAGTGGTGCGACATGCTAAGGCAAGTCGTTCACGTTTGTATTATTTGCGTGATGTGATTAAGAAGACTCGTTTGGCTACCGATGATGAGCGCATGACTATTCTTCACAAGCAACGTCAAGAAGCCACTCGCAAAAAAGCCGAACAAAAGAAAGCAGAGGCAGCTGTTGTCGATACTCCTACCGAAGAGCCCGTTGCCGCAGCACAAGCAGAATCAGAAAGTTCCGTCAGCTCCGAAGCTCAGAAATCCTGAATTAGAAGCTAGAGCGCAAGGTATTCCCCTGATAGTGGGGGTTGATGAAGCTGGACGCGGTCCTTGGGCTGGTCCAGTAGTCGCCGCGGCAGTGCGACTGCGCGGTTCAGAACCCCCAGTTCCGGTGGATGATTCAAAAAAACTGACGGCTAAACGCCGTCAGTATGCGTTTGATGCTATCACTGCTGAATGTGATTGGGGTGTAGGTATCATTAGCGCCCTTCGCATTGATCGCTCCAATATTCTTCAAGCCACCTTTCAGGCTATGGCTGATGCCCTCGAGGGTTTATCCCAACGACCCGATCTGGTTTTAATTGATGGCAATCAGTTGCCTAAGATTCCTTATAAAGCTCAAGCCGTCATCGGCGGTGACGGTATTTGTCCTTCCATCAGTTGTGCTTCCATTGTGGCTAAAGTGCTAAGAGATGACATCATGTGTTTCTACGATGCCTTGTTTCCGCATTATGGTTTTGCCAAGCACAAAGGCTATGGCACCGCCCAGCATATTGCTGCACTGAAAGACTACCGACCGTCTTTGCTTCACCGTAAATCCTATAGGCCTGTAGCGAATGCCTGTTGATCGTCTTGATAGAGGGCGACGCTCCGAAGTCCTGGCAGGTCAATTCTTAGAAAAACAGGACTACTGTATTCTTAAAACGAATCAAAGCTATCGTGTTGGCGAAATTGATATCATTGCGACCGAAGGGAATACCCTGTGTTTTGTTGAAGTTCGTTCTACGGGTTCACTTCAATGGGGTGGGCCTTTTGCTACGGTCACTGATAGAAAACGCCAGCGATTGATTCGTGCTGCGCGTTTCTATTTGGCTCAAGAAAAATCCGTTTTTGAAGAAATTCGTTTTGATGTGGTTTCTGTTGTGTGGAACGATCAAGAGGAACCCGAAATGGAATTGATTCGACATGCCTTTGTAGATGACTCTCAAGGATCCTCTTGGTAGCTCTTTTGGAGATAAAATGCCTTTTAGACTGATGATTTTAAGTTCTAGTGTGGTATTGAGTGCGCTTTTGGGGGGATGCCAAACAGCTAAGTCGGCTGCACGTGTCTACCATCAAGAAATTCTTTCTGAATCTTATGTGATTGATCGAAAATATAAGTCTATGAAAGGCCCCTCTAGCGGTGTTCAAGTGACGTTACTCGATTCAATGGGTGAGGATGAGCGAGAATTGCTTTGGATACGTGGCTATAAAGCCGTGATGGTAGGTGCTGATGGCGAATCCAATATGTCTCAAGAATTCATGTGTCATAGTAATTTGGATTTTAATGCCCAGAAGCATCGGTTTCTATTTGAGCAAAACAAATTTTTTAACCCACGCTTGTTTACCTTATCGCAGGGCCAGTTTGAAATTGAATTTCCTCCCGGCTTTGGTATTCCGATATATTCCGATGAAGAAATGCATTTAACAACCCAAGTCCTCAATCTTAATTTGGATAATGCCGATCTTGAGGTGCGTCACAAGGTGCGTATTGATTTCATGCGTGATAAAGACTTAAGTGCGCCTTTAAAGCCTTTGTTCACTTCGTCTGCTTATGGTTTGGTTCTTTTAGATGGAGAAAATCCTTATTTTGGTCTTGAAAAAGAAGAGACAGATGAGCATGCGCATGGGACGGGGTGCTTAGTAGGATTTAATGCGGATAACCACACCTATGGTGATCGGCTCGGGCAAAAGTTTACAGGACACTGGGTGGTTCCGCCGGGACGTCAAGTGAATCGTACCTTGGTGACCCAATTGATGAATTTGCCTTTTGATACGACCATTCACTACATTGCCGTGCATCTCCATCCATTTGCGGAGTCTTTAGAGCTGTATGATTTGACTGCGGATCAAACAGTGTTTAAGAGTCATGCTGAGAATCGAAAAGAAGGAATCGGGTTGAATCATGTGGATGCTTTTTCGAGTATTGAGGGAGTGCCAGTCTTCAAAGATCACGAGTATGAGTTGATCAGTGTTTATAACAATACGACCGAAGAAGACCAAGACTCTATGGCTGTGATGTATTTATATCTCTTAGATCGAGATATTGATTTTTCAAGTTGATCGGTTAGCGGTTTTGGGTGAGTTTTTTGTGGCGGTGTGTATTGGCAGCTGAAACCATTTGCTTACGGAGTTCTTTCCAGGGAAGTAAGTGCCCTGGACACGCGGTTGACT
>JAJDCC010000216.1 GCA_029261015.1 Candidatus Omnitrophota bacterium
GGTCAATGCTTTGTTTCCTATCTATATGAAGCATCCAGAAGAGCTTCCGGAGGCTTCTCGTTCTAGGCTAGTTGATTCCAGTGACCCTAAACGGGTGATTTGTGATTATATTGCTGGCATGACTGACCGTTTTTGTTTATCAGAATACAAACGTTTAATTTTATCCGTATAAGGAGGATGACAATGCGAAGCCGTACAGTATTGATGTTGCTGTTAGCTTTTGTTGTGGCAGGTTGTGGTAATTCGCGTAAAAGTTCTTTGTTATTAGAGCGTCAAGCAGTCGGTCCTATTGAAGAGGGGCAGTTTTTGGCTCAAAGCAAGTCATGGGGATTAACTCCTGAGCAGCATAGCTCGGATCAAGGAGGAGTCAAAGTGGACGTTAAGTATGCGTCTCCAGAATTCCTAGCTGAATTTTTCAGTAATAAGGAGAACTTTGGTGACTGGGCAGGGCCAAGTCCATTTTACTCCGAGAATATTGTGTTTTATGTAACGATTTCAAATAATTCCAATGAGAGAGTTTATTTTAACGCCGATGAGTTTGTGCTTGTTGATGATCGGAAAAATCAGTACAGCCGTATTGGGATAGATCACATCAATGCATTTTCTGATTTCAAGTCTCCAGTCTCAACAGTGCGTAAAGTTGTCAAAGATGCGCGTCCTGGTTTTTATGGCTTAAATATTCCGGTAGGACAAATTCTCTCTAAGAAATCTCAAAAACCCTTTGTATTGATGATTCAATCGCTCATGAAATCTGGGTGGATATACCCAGGGGTGAGTTACGATGGATTGGTTGTTTACTGGAACCCAAATGTGAATGCAAAGGATTTCAAATTACACTTAGTTAACATCAAAACGAAATTCAATGCCGATGATGAGGCGACAGCTAAAGCTGACTTCGTGTTTGATTTTAGTGCCAAAGAATAAAGGTATACGAGTTTGACGCCGATTACTCCATCCACTAAAAGTAAAAAAGATTCGGCGACTGAGCGGCTCTTGGAGGGACTGACTGCCAAGCAACATCAGGCAGTTGTTCATGACCAAGGGCCGCTTTTAATTTTGGCGGGTGCAGGTACCGGCAAAACCACGGTGATCACACGTCGTATCGCTTGGTTATTGGCAACGGAAAAAGCCAAACCTGAAGAAATATTAGCCCTGACTTTTTCAGAAAAAGCGGCTTCTGAAATGGAAGAGCGTGTGGACTTATTGGTTCCGTATGGTTATTTAGATATTACAATTCGCACTTTCCATGCATTTGGAGATGCGATTATTCGTGAGTACGCCCACCTACTAGGACTCTCTCCCTATTTCAATGTGTATTCGCAATCAGAACAAGAACTATTCCTCAAGGAATTCCTTTTCAATCTGCCACTGAAGCACCTTCGTCCTCTCAATGATCCAGGGCGATACCTAGGTGCCTTATTGACTCTCTTTGGACGAGCTAAAGATGAGTTAGTCAGTGAAGATGAGTTTTTAAGTTTTGCTAAAAATCAAAAGGAATTACTGGATGCTGATGCTGACATTGCTGACCAAGTAGCTGCTGAAAGATTTTCAGAGATGGCTCAGACGTATCGAGAGTACCATAGGCTCATGCGTAAGGCGGATGCCGTAGATTTTGGTGACCAAGTTTTTTTGGCCATCAAACTTTTGGAAGAAAATGAAACACTGCGCAAAACACTTCAAAAACGCTATCGTTATATTTTAGTGGATGAGTTTCAAGACACCAACTATGGTCAATACCGATTATTAGAACTGCTTGCTCCTAAAGACAGTAATGTGACGGTTGTGGCTGATGATGATCAAAGTATTTATAAATGGCGGGGAGCCGCTTTAAGCAATGTGCTTAAGTACCTAGAGAGCTATCACCAGGTTGAAATGGTTGTCCTGACAGAAAACTTTCGGTGTACTCAACCTATTTTGGATCGTGCGTATAAACTGATTCGCTTCAATGATCCTGACCGACTGGAAGTGAAACAAGGAATAGATAAACGGTTGACGGCTGAGGCGTCGGACTCTACTGAAGATGTGCATTTTCATATTTTTGATACAGTGGGGGCTGAGGCCGACTGGGTTGCCAACACCATTAGGGAGTTGATAGAAAAAGAAGTGTGTCATCCAAAAGATATCGCAGTATTAGTCCGCTCTAATCGAGAAGCAGACCCTTTTATTCGGGCCTTAAATCTGAGCGGTGTGCCATGGCAATTCAGTGGAGCGAGTGGCTTATTCGCCCGCGAAGAAGCGAAAATGTTGTTGTCTTGCTTGAAGGTGCTGGCTGACTCAGAGGATGCACTCAGTTGGTACCACGTGGCTGCCTCTGATTTGTATACAGTGCCGATGGCTGATCTGATTAAAGTGCTGGCTGTTGTTCGAAAGACGCATGTTGCTTTTCGTGAGGTAGTCTCTCAAGCAAAACGGGCGGATATGGTAGAGGAAAGTGACGAGCAAGGTTTAGTGTTATCTGTAGAGGGTTCCAAGCTTCTAGATACGTTAATTCAAGATGTGGATGCGCTGCAGGAATCTGCACGTCGCATGTCCTGTGGACAAATTTTGTATCAGTGGTTAGCAGATCGAGGCTTTTTGGAAGTGTTAGCCAAAGAAGAGAGTACTGATGACATTGAAAGGCTGAGTATTGTTGCGCGTTTCTTTGATCAATTGAGACGTGTGGAACAATTAGCTGGCAGCAAGCTCGTTGAGGTGATCGAACATATTCCTTTGTTTGAAGCCCTGGGGCAAGACGCGCCAAAGGACGATGACATCTGGGCAGATCGGGTGCAAGTACTTACGTTGCATAAATCTAAAGGTTTGGAGTTTCCTGTGGTGTTTATGGTGGGATTGGTTCAGAATCGCTTTCCATCCATTCGTCGACGTGATGTGCTTGAGTTGCCGCAAGAACTGATTAAAGATGAAATGCCTGAAGGAGATTATCATTTACAGGAAGAGCGTCGTCTATTTTATGTAGGCATGACACGAGCAAAGAAAACCCTGCATATGACATCAGCCTACAATTATGGAGGGAAAACCACGCGTAAGGTGAGCCAATTCGTGATGGAGGCTCTCAATTTATCGACTCCAAGCCCTCCTGCACGGGTAGCCTCAGCTAAAGAGCTGATCAATCGATCCGCATACAAGGACCCGTTACCCACTCAATTGCTGCCACCTAAACCGGTCAAACTGGTGCGTTTAGACCCGCATGGGCTTGATGACTATATGACTTGCCCATTAAAATATCGCTATAGTCACATATTGCGGATTCCTGTCATGCGTCACCACGTTGTGGGGTATGGATCGGCCATACATAAAGCGATCGAGATTTATTACGTTCAGCAGCTCAAAAAGGCTCCGTTGTCAGAAGAGGAATTTCTGGCTTTGTTTGAAAGAGAGTGGAGCTCAGATGGATACATTTCAAGAGAGCATGAAGCACTGCGAAAAGAGCAGGGATTGAAGACGCTTAAACGCTTTTACGCGGAACAGCAGAAATTTCCCGAAGACCCCACCCTCATCGAGGCACCTTTTAAATTCGTTTTAGACGATAAAGTTTTGGTGGCAGGGCGTTGGGATCGGATTGATTGTACAGATGCAGGGGCAGTCATAGTGGACTATAAAACCTCTGATGTTAAAGAAGAAAAAGCTGCGCACCGTAAAGCTAAAGATTCAACTCAGCTACAGGTTTATTCTTTGGCTTGGCAGATGCTCAAACAAGAATTACCGATTAGAGCAGAGCTTCGTTTTGTGGAAACAGGATTAGTGGGAGTGGCTAGTTTTGAAGAGAAACACCTTACGACTACAAGAAAGCGCTTACTTCAGGCTGCTGAAGGGATAAAGGCGCAACACTTTGATGCAACACCCAACGAATTTGACTGTCGTTGGTGTGCCTACCAGGCGATTTGTCCTAAATCTGCACTTCGCAAATAAATCCTCATGTTTTGCGACCCCTCGTTGACTTGACGTTTTTTCAACATATATGATACTTTTTAAATGTGAGATATATGTTTTAATAATGCCCGCTATATGGCATTGATCTTGAAAACTTGCGTCTGTCGTTGCCCTCAGAAGTCGACAGCTAAGTCGAACCGAGTTCATATGAGGGACTCGGTATTTTTATTTGGGGAGCACGCTTCGCCAAGCAGGGGATAGGAAGATGTTTCAGCGCCGAGTGACACCTATAAGCAAGAAACGACCTAGCGGTTCAGAAGTCTCAGAAGCCCGATTCAAAAAATTTGTCAAAGACTTTTCCGTTTATGAGCGCCAACTTACCTATGCCAAAACTATGGACAGCTTCTTAGACCTATATTCAGCCTGGAAGCGTACGCACCGAGAGGCGTTAAAATTACGTGTTGTGATGATGGCTTTTGAGCTGCATCGATTGGATAAAGACTTTACCTGTGATATTTCGTTCCAAGAGGATGCAGTATGCGAGAAATCCAAGTCCGACGCCTAACCTCTCAAGATTGGCGTCAAAGAGACTCCTTGATCACCGAGCGCATGAATTTTGGGCAGTACTCGACAAAAGTCGTGCGCCGGTGCACTTATAAAGTAGAGACCGAAACAGCTCTGGCCTGCACCGAGGATTCTATTGAATGGGCCAGCTCACACATTGAACCCACAGCACCGAGGCGTGTTTTTGTGAAGAAAGATGTCGATCCGGACACAGGCATGGAGAAAGTGGTGTATAAAGTGTTGGGCCATATTTATGCGGTACATGATAAAGTGATCTTTAGGGTCGGTTTTCGCCATATTCTTTCCATGGATGTAGAGGGTACAGATATTGTGATTGAGGGTGAAGTGGAGTAAAAGTATCCGCATTTTTTCGTCGCGTAGGCATTTAAGCCTGCGCTTTTTTTGTTTTTGACGGGGTTTTGGCCTCGTGTTAGAGTGGCTCACATGAAAATACAACCCAAAAAAATTACGTTGTTAGGCAACGGAGGCTGGGGCACTGCTCTGGCTTTACATCTGGACCAACTGGGTCATCAGGTCACGCTCTGGGGGGCTTTTGCTGAGTATGTTGAGGTGATGGCTCAAAAGCGCGAAAATATCAAGTACCTCCCTTCAGTCAAAATACCCCAAACCATTCAGCTTAGCAGTGATGCGCATCAGGCTTTAAAAGATGCTGAGTGGATCATCCTATCTACACCCTCTCAGTTTTTACGTTCGGTACTTAAAGGCATAGATCTGCCCGATGCGAAAAAAAAGTTGTGCTTGAGTGTCACTAAAGGAATCGAAAAAGGAAGCTTAATGCGCATGTCTGAAGTGATTCAAGAGGAATGGGGTGATGTGCCATTAGCCGTTCTTTCTGGTCCCAGCATTGCTTTAGAAATCGCTCAAGGTAAACCAGCAAGCGTGGTGGTGGCCTCTAAAAAAAGAGCTGTTGCTGAGGCTTTTCAGTTAGGAATGAATGGGAATCAATTGCGTATTTATACCTCTTTGGATGTTATCGGGGTTGAGCTGGGCGGTTCTTTGAAGAACCCTCTGGCGATAGGTGCTGGTGTTTGTGATGGGTTGGGATTGGGGAGTAATGCCAAGGCAGCCTTAATGACTAGAGGGATCGTTGAGATGGGGCGTCTGGGCAAAGCTCTGGGGGGAAAAGAGCAAACCTTCCACGGTTTGAGTGGCTGGGGAGATTTGTTGACCACATGCATCGGTGGCCGGAATCGATGGTTAGGTGAGCAACTGGGTAAAGGGAACTCCCTGGAGTCGGTTTTATCCGGATCAGATATGGTATTTGAGGGAGTTGAAACAGCGTATTCTTCAAAGGCCCTAGGGCGAAAACTGGGGGTAGATTTGCCCATCATCTCTGAGGTGTGCCATATCCTGAGTGGGAAAAAGTCGCCCAAAGCCGCAGTTGAGGCTCTGATGAAGCGAGCTGCTAGGCCCGAACGAGATGTCTAGCAAATACCTAGACACTAGACTCGCATCCTTCCGTTGACAGCTCAATCGAGCGCTGTTAAGCTAATCAAACGCATTTTCGTACTTAGTCTCGGGGCGTGGCTCAGCTTGGCTAGAGCGCCTGAATGGGGTTCAGGAGGTCGTGAGTTCAAATCTCGCCGCCCCGATATTTAATCCCGATAGACGCAGAAAAGGCCCAGTAGACGTAGCAAGGAAACCGTCCGTCAAACATCGTTGTGAGCGATTTGGTTTTGGGCGCGTTTCCTTATTTTTTTATAGGATACACACATGGCACGTTCCATTCAGATAGGGGTTGTTGGCTATGGCACCGTCGGGCACGGTGTTGTTCACGGTCTTTTGGATCGCAAAAAACTGATTCAAAATCGAACCGGTTTAGATGTAGAGCTACGCTGGGTTTGTGATCGTGGTTTTGCTAAAAATAAAAAATCCTTCAAAGGTAAGACTCAATCGACACACGATGTTCAAGAAATCTTACAGGATGATCAAGTGGATATTGTGGTGGAGTTAGTGGGCGGTGTTGATGCTGCCAAGAGCATTGTGCTGGATGCATTGAAAGCCGGTAAACATGTGGTGACAGCCAATAAAGCATTAATGGCAACCGCAGGAAAAGAGCTGTTTAAGCAAGCCAAAAAATCTGGCGTAGAACTTTATTTTGAAGCCGCTGTTGGTGGTGGCATTCCTATCATTAAAGGGTTACGTGAAGGTTTAGTGGACAACTATTTCAATGCTATTGTAGGCATTTTGAATGGCACCTCGAATTACATCCTGACTCAAATGCGACAACAGGGTTGGGCCTTCCAAGATGCACTCAAAGAAGCACAGTCTTTAGGTTATGCTGAAAAAGACCCGACTTTAGATGTTGGGGGGCATGATGCAGCACATAAATTGGCTTTACTGGCTTGGCTCGGTTATGGATTAGAATCTCCACCTAAGAATATCCATACCGAAGGGATTGAACACATTGAGCCAGTAGACATTGAGAATGCTGCAGAGATGGGGTACTTCATTAAACATCTGGCGATTGCAAAACGTGTTGCCGGCGGTTTGGAAGTACGTGTGCACCCGGCTTTAGTGCACAAACATCATCTGATGGCCAATGTAGAAGGCGTGTTCAACGCAGTCTACGTCAATGGCGATCGTGTGGGAGACCAGCTTTTTTATGGCAAAGGAGCAGGAGAGAAACCGACTGCCAGCGCTGTAATAGCCGATATTGTCGACATTGCCAAGAAGATGCAGCATGCGTCAAATGATGCGGATGCTGTTGTTTCTGCTGCAGGTGTTAGTGGTTTGAGTTTGTGCAAGATGGGTGATGTTGTGAGTCGGTATTATCTGCGTTTCACCGTTACAGATAAGCCGGGAGTCCTTGCAAAAATTACAGGGATTCTAGGAGACAATGAAATCTCTATTGCAAGTGTTCGGCAGCAAGAGCGTAATCAAAAACAATCCGTTGCTGTGATTATTGTGACACACGAAGCAAAAGAGTCGGACATCAAGAAGTCCCTCACACAAGTAGATCGATCTGCATTTATTGATAAGAAAACAATTGTCATTCGAATTGAAGATTCGACAGAGGATTTAAGGGAATCGTGATGAGTTGGAAGGGCATTATTGAACAGTACCGAAGTTATTTGCCGGTCACCGAACAAACTCCCATAGTCAGTTTACATGAAGGCAATACACCTTTGATTCAAAGTCATTGGTTGAGTGAGCTTGTGGGTAATGGTGCTGAAGTTTATCTGAAATATGAAGGCATGAATCCGACGGGGTCATTCAAGGACCGTGGCATGACCATGGCTATCTCTAAGGCTGTCGAAGCCAAATCCGTAGCGGTGCTCTGTGCTTCGACCGGAAATACTTCAGCAGCAGCGAGTGCTTATGCTGCACGGGCAGGCCTCACTTCAATTGTTTTAATTCCCAATGGAAACATTGCCTTAGGAAAATTGTCACAGGCTTTGATTCATGGGGCCAAGGTTGCGCCAGTAGAAGCTAACTTCGATACTTGTTTGGAATTAGCAAAAGAGATCGCCGATAAGTATCCGATTACATTAGTGAACTCGATCAATCCGCATCGCATCGAAGGGCAAAAAACCTGTGCTTTTGAAATCAGCGACACTTTGGGAGATGCCCCCGATTTTAACCTGACTCCAGTGGGCAATGCAGGCAACATCACTGCCCAATGGAAGGGCTATTGTGAATACCATTCAGCAGGTAAGACCACGCTATTGCCTAGGATGCTTGGTTTTCAGGCTGCAGGAGCTGCACCTTTGGTGCATGGAAAGCCCGTCTTGAATCCTGAGACGATAGCGACAGCCATTCGAATCGGAAATCCTGCTTCGTGGGATCAAGCCATTCAGGCTCGTGATGATTCCAACGGTCTGATTGATGCGGTGACTGATGATGAAATTTTAGCAGCCTATCAGCAATTAGCTACTCGTGATGGCGTGTTTGTGGAGCCGGCTTCAGCAGCGTCTGTGGCAGGGTTATTAAAATATGCACAGCGAGACTATTTTGCAAAACCGTTAGCGGATAAAGGTCGTCTGCGAATCGTGTGTATTGTCACAGGCCATGGGTTGAAAGATCCAGAGCGGGCCATTAAGAGTATTGAACTTCCTGATCGGATACAACCTTCTGTTGAATCGATTCATCAAGCGATAAACTTGGCAGGGTAAATACAGACATGAAAACGCTTATTGTGCGTTGTGAAGATAAGGCGATCCCAGGGGATAAAGAATTGCCTTTGTTGGGCTCTGCAAAATATCAACAGCTATCGCAGTGGGCGCAGTCAGGGATTGTGGGACGGATTAGGCCTGGTAAACAATCTGCAGGGTTAGATGGTATTTATCGTGGGCTATTGGGCTTGAAGGCGGATAACCCTTTAGCAAAGACAGGGCTTTGGTATGCGGCTGCTGCCAACATTAATTTAGGTCACAATGAATCAGCTTGGTGTTGTGATTTTGTGACAGAAGAAGATGGCAGTGTGGTGGATGCTTCTGCTGGGCAAATTCCTTCATTAGAAAGCCAAGAATTGATTCAAGCATTAGAAGATCATTTAGGTTCAGATGCGCGACACTGGCAGTCTGGTGAATCTTACAGAAACCTTTTGATTGTTAGAGACAGTGCGCTGGAATTTGATCCAAAGACCCTGTTTGTGCCGACATCCGATGTGTTAGGTAAGTCTTGGAAAAAGCAAGTGCCTCAAAATGCATCAGGAGAAGCGCTGTTAAGACTGATGGAGCAGGCTTCGAAAGTCTTACAGGAGCACCCAGTAAATCGGGTGCGCATTGATTTGGGAGAAAACCCAGCGACATTAGCCTGGTTGTGGGGTGGCGCAAAAGCTACAAGTAAACAAACTTTTGTAGACCGTACAGGGTTTTCTGCAGCTTTGATAGGCTCAGGTTTTTTGATGCGTGGTTGTGCACAAGCTCTAGGTTTGACCTGGAAGGAAGTTGAAGCAGAACTCACTGAAGAGTGGATCACGCAAAGACAGCAATCGGCAGAAGAGTTACTCAAAACGCATGATTTAGTTTATGTGCCGATGGTGATTCGAAGTCAGGATCCTGTGCAACGATTGTGCTATATGGAGCGCATTGACCAGCAACTCTTTAAGCCCATGGCTGCTTTGTTGAATAAGTATTCAGATATGCGCGTTGTTGTTATTATTGATAATTGCCAGAATAGGACGAGTTCGTTTGTTATTGCAGGACGTAATGTCTCACCCTCAGCAGAGAGTGCATCAGCACAGCTCAATCAAGAGGATGTGACAATGGAAGTCTCCGACAGTATTGAATTGTTTCCATGGATTACAGGAAATTCTATTGAATGAAGAAAAAAATTATTGTGCAAAAATTTGGTGGCAGCTCTGTTGCTAATGCAGAACGGGTAAAGCATGTGGCCAAAAGGGTAGTGGCTACCAAGCGTGAAGGCAATGATGTGGTTGTCGTTGTGTCGGCATTGGGCGACACAACGGATGAGCTTTTACAGTTGGCGGATCAAATCACTAGCAGTCCTTGTGAGCGTGAATTAGACATGCTCATGGCGACGGGAGAGCAAATATCTGTGGCCCTTTTGGCTATGGCTATTCATGAGTTGGGTGAGCAAGCCATTTCACTGACAGGGGCTCAAATCGGAGTGCTTACAGAGGGCACACACACAAAAGCAAAATTAGTGGATATCAGCCCTAAACGCATCCAGACTTTACTGAATCAGGGCAACATTGTGATTGCAGCTGGTTTTCAAGGGGTGAACATCAATCAGGATATCACGACTTTAGGTCGTGGAGGCTCCGATCTCAGTGCTGTCGCTTTAGCAAAGGTGTTGAAGGCGGATGTGTGTGAAATTTTTACAGATGTTGAAGGCGTATACACCGCAGATCCTCGGATTGTTTCCACAGCGCGCAAGATGGAGGCAATCAAATATGATGAAATGTTGGAGCTGGCTTCTGTCGGTGCTCAAGTCATGCAAGCCCGATCTATTTTTGTTGCAAAACGCTATGGGATTCCTATCCATGTGCGATCGAGTTTTTCTAAGAAGGAGGGAACAATGATTTCAGATTCCGCAAACGCCATGGAATCCATGATGGTTAGTGGTGTTGCTTTGCGTAAAGACGAAGCAAAAATTACTGTGCGGGATGTTCCCGATAAACCAGGTATGGCTGCAAAACTTTTTCAGGAACTCGCGGTAGCCGATGTGAATGTTGATATGATCGTACAGAATACGTCTCGTGAAGGGGCGACAGATCTCTCCTTTACTGTTGAAAATGGAGATCTTCCAAAAACTTTACGCGTCACTCGCGCAACATCTAAAAAAATCGGTGCAGGTGAAGTCACCACCGATGAAGGTGTCGCTAAAATTTCTATTGTAGGCATTGGGATGCAGAGCCAATCTGGTGTGGCTGCTAAAGTGTTTAAAGTCATGGCCAAAGAGAAAATCAATATCGAGATGATCTCCACATCTGAAATCAAAATTTCGTGTGTGATTCGACGAGAAACTGCAGAGAAAGCCGTGCGTATTTTGCACCAAGCTTTCGGTTTATCCAAAGCCCCGACAAAGAAATCTACGGCGAAAAAGAAAACGGTCAAACGTAAGTAACGGCATTTAGGAGTTAGGCAATGTCCAAGATTCAAATATATGACACATCCTTGAGAGATGGTGCCCAAACAGAGGGCATTTCTTATTCAGTTCAAGACAAGCTTCGTATTGCTGAGAAGCTGGATGATCTCGGTGTGTCTTATATTGAAGGAGGCTGGCCTGGATCCAATCCCAAGGATGAAGAGTTTTTCAACGAGGCTAAGAAGCTGAAATTGAAAAAAAGTCAGCTGACTGCATTTGGAAGCACTCGATATGCTGCCAGTGCGGCCAAAGACCCTAATTTGCAGGCACTGTTAAAATCAGAGACTCCTGCTGTGACCATATTTGGCAAGAGTTGGAACTTGCATGTTAAAGATGTTTTGCGTGTCAGTTTAGATAATAACTTAGCGATGATCGAAGACTCTGTGGCCTTTTTGAAAAAAAGGGATCGTTATGTGGTTTATGATGCAGAGCATTTCTTTGATGGTTACAAGGAAAATGCTGATTACGCGCTCAAGACACTTCAAGCCGCTGTTTCTGGTGGTGCTGATGTGATCACTTTTTGTGACACCAATGGGGGTACTTTACCTTCTGAGATCACTGCAATCATTCAAGAAATCAAAAAACACCTCAAAGTGGATTTAGGTATCCACACGCATAATGATTGTGAGTTAGCTGTTGCCAACAGCCTGGCCGCCATTGAAGTGGGATGCACACAAGTACAGGGAACTTTTAATGGTTATGGTGAACGTTGTGGCAATGCAAAT
>JAJDCC010000217.1 GCA_029261015.1 Candidatus Omnitrophota bacterium
TCTGCTAAATCCCGTAAATGATAATTGCATGGCATCACTTCAATCCAAGTGTTCGCCACACCAATCAACGGTTTTGATAACGCTTCGTCATCAAAACCAATCGCTTTCATCATGGCCCGCGTAGGCGCACGGTCTGCGCCATCTAACATGTGACAACTGTGTTTTCTTAAATTGTCTTTACTGCTTTTAGCCATCATCTTTTCCTTCTTCATTCACTCGCGATATTCAATAAACAGCCTGATTAGGCCAATCCAAATAACTTCAAAAAATCTTCACACGTTTGTTGCTTTAAGAAGGGACTCTTTTTGCTCTCTTCACCCAAGCTGATTGCGGGCACGTTGCCATAATCATGTCCTGGATACAAAATCGTATGTGATTTCAGTTTCTGTAGCTTATTCAAACTCTCATACAACTGTACCGGATCCCCACCCGGCAAATCACAACGTCCACAACCATTCACAAATAATGTATCGCCTGTCAATAAACGTCCGGCAAACGAAAAACACTGCGAGCCTGGAGAATGCCCCGGCGTGTGCATCACTTGAATAGGCAAACTGCCGACTGAAATCACTCGTCCATCCTCGACTTCTTTGATTGCGCTTTGCTCAACGTGCAGATTAAACACTTCATCTTTATGCACATGTACGGGAATATCGACTGCATCTAGTATCTCTGACAAACCAAACACATGATCCGGATGTGTGTGTGTCACCAAAACCTTAGTCGCTGTGTATCCATCTGCTTCAAGTGTTTTGAAAATACTCTGCACTTCCCACCCTGGATCCACAATAGCGGCTTCTTTTGTTTCAGGATCTCCGATGAGATACACAAAATTCTGCATCGGCCCTAATTCAAGTTGTTTAAAGTACACTTTGCGTTCGTAACTTTCCATGACATCCCTTATATACAACAAAGCGGCAGCTGGTGAGCCGCCGCTTCATGAATCTCAATAGCTCAAAAACTTATTCTTGCACAACTGCGGCTGGAGGGACAACCTCTCCGACCTCAGCAACGACCTCTGTAACCGTACCTGTCTCGGGAACCACAGGTTCTGGTGCGCTCATCACAACAGGAGGCGCTTTGACTTCAACAGGTTCAGGAACAACCACATCCGTTGTTGGCGCTGTGACAGTCACAGGAAGTTCATCGGTCAAAGCCACACTCACCGCATGCCGCTTCGCTGTGTTGACATCAAAATTGTATTGGACCTCAACCTCTTGCCCTTCTCTTAACTGAGAAGTGCCCAAATCAACATTCCCTTGGCTGATACGCGTGCTCTTATTTAAATACAAAGGCGTTTCAAATCCATAACGATCACGTAATTTCAATTGAATCGAGGAGACATCTGATGTGTCTAAGGCCATGATCTCGCCTTTGATCAGCAGTGTTGGAATGGGCTTGCGTGCAGACTCTGCATACGATTGACTACTCACAGCCGTAAAGCTGAGTGCAAAAATGGCCAGCGATACTCCGAATTTTCTGCCTAACATGCGGTCCTCCTTTTGAGATTGGCAGTATAACAAGTCCCCAAACTTTGTCAACGAGCTGCGACCTCGCAAAGCTCAAAAAAGGATCTCAACCCCCTTAAAACAATCATTTTCTGGATCATCAAAACCATATTATCCGGAACCGATACGGCAGGCTCCAAAGACATCACCAGCTCCACATGTGTCTGGGCCATTTCACTTGCCCCCACCTTGCCTTTTTCTGTAAATTCACTGTAGCCGCGACACTGCCCTAATTTGGGATGATCCACCCGAAAAGTCATCGTACGCGGAGCTTCACGTTCTATTTCAAACTGGAAAACCCAATCGGTCCACAGCACCTTAATCGCTAATTCAACAACTTGCTTATGTTCATCTTCATACAACACATCCAGCCGTTTAACGCCTCGCGCGCTTTTGGCCACTTGCTCATATTTAATCGCTTCATCCCAAATCAGCTGCCTAGGAAAAGGAAGATCATAACTTGCACGTGAATACAGTTTATTTTCGCCAGGAGCCATCGCATACCAAGTCACAACATACTTATGGACTTCGTACTCTCGACTATCAGCCTCAGAGGTTTCCCACAAAGACAAATTGGTCAAATCAAAACGGGTATCAGCACTCACAGCTGACACCAAGCTGATGCTCATTAAGAGTGCAACAATGTGCATTTTTTTATGGCCCTTCATAGGCATCTTCGCAAAGTTCAAAGTAGGCTCTTAAACCTCGTAACAACACCATGCGTTGTACCATGAGGACAATACCTGAGGGCAAATCATAGGCTGGTTGAAACACCGCTGTGAGTTCCCCTTCTGTCGCTTTCTGTAAATGATCCCCTGCCCGAGGGACTTCTTTAAACTCCACAACTCCCCGGAAATGCCCGAATTTTGAGTGGTCAATCTGAAAGCGGATTTCGCGGGGTTCGTTGCGTTCGAATTCAATTTTAAGTGTCGCGGTTTTCCATAGCACTTTAAGGGTGACCTGAACTATTTCCCTATGCGCATCCTGATAAAGCACTTCAATTTTTTTGACCCCACGTGTTTTCTCCCCAATCAATGAATACTTTAAGGATTGGTTCCATAACAGCTGACGCGGAAATGGCAGCGTGAAAGAAAGACCCGTGTGGATTTTCTCATCAGAGCTCACCCGCCAACGCCAGTCCACATCATAGCGCCGCACTTCATATGTGCGCTCTGAGTACTCGACCCATTTATGAGTCAAATCTCCCGTTTGAATGCTACCAAACGCAGGAGTCACCACTAAACAAACACTCAGTAATAGCATTAAAAAACGGCTCATTCGGGTATCCCTAAATACGGACCATAAGTACTCAACCACTTTTTGTGCACACGATAATCAGGACAATACTGCGCGACACCAGCCCAGAATTTTCGAGAGTGTGAGAGTTCAATGCAATGCGTGAGTTCGTGTATCACGACATAATCAAGTGCAGCTAATGGCGCCATGATCAGCACATAATTCAAACTGATGTTTTTCTTTTCAGAACAGCTACCCCATCGTGACTTTTGCGCACGCACTGTCACTCGATTGTAATCGATTTGCATGCATTCAGCCCAATAATCGACACGTTCTTTCAAAACTCTCTGCGCATCTTTAACATACCACTGTTTAAGCGTGCGTTTTGCCCCTGTAACGGAAGGTGATTTGGATTCGACTTGCCAACCCAATAACTCAGAGAAATGCACTTTTGACGATTTGCCGACAACAAGTTCAACAGGAAGCTCTGTACCCAAATAAGGCAAGGTAGTGCCATAGGGCCAGCGTTGTGGAATTTTTTCTGCAGTGGCTTGAATACGATCGTAATGCTTGAGGATCCAAGCAGCATATTGTTTGAAAGATTTATCTAACCAATGAGGTGCGCATCGCTGAGGTAATGTAACAACAAGCCCTGTATCAGCGCGAATAGAAAATCCTACGGAACGGGCACGTGCGCTTTGGCGAAGTGTATAAGGAATCACACGCTCACCAATCACGACAGTATTATTTTGATGGCTGGCTAATGTGTTTTGTTTGAGTTTCACTATTAGGGCTTAACGGATGCTTTCAAGTACTCACGGTTCATTTTAGCAATGAACTTTACGTGAATTTCTTTAGGGCATGCTTCCATACATTCATAGTGATTGGTACAGTTACCAAAACCTTCGGCATCCATGGCTTTCACCATATCTTGTACCCGTTCTGTTTTCTCAACCTGCCCTTGCGGCAAGTGAGACAAGTGCGAAACTTTAGCAGCAACAAACAACATGGCAGAGGCATTAGGGCAAGCCGCAACACATGCACCACAACCAATACAGGCCGCAGCATCCATAGCTGCATCAGCATTGGGTTTTGAAATTGGAATGGCATTGGCATCCGGAACACCACCTGTGCTGGCTGATGTGTACCCTCCGGCTTGAATCACACGGTCTAATGCAGATCGATCTACCATAAGATCACGAATCACAGGGAAAGCCTTAGCCCGCCAGGGTTCAATATGCAAAGTATCGCCATCCTTAAAATGACGCATATGCAACTGACAAGCCGTTATGCCTTTTTCATCCCCGTGCGCGCAACCATTAATGGAAAGTGAACAAGTCCCGCAAATCCCCTCGCGACAATCATGATCAAAAGCAATCGGCTCAACGCCCTTTTCAATCAAATCTTCATTGACCACATCCAACATTTCCAAGAAAGACATCTCCTCAGAAATTCCTTTGGCTTCATACTTCTCTAATTTACCTTTGGACTGTGCGTCTTTTTGTCGCCATACTTTGAGTGTCAAATCCATTACTTATAGCTCCTTTGCACGAGCTTGACGGTCTGATAGTTCAAATCTTCTGTATGCCTAATGGGTGCTGCTCCAGCTTGGTACTCCCATACAGCTGCGTG